>JAUHVS010000194.1 GCA_030424955.1 bacterium
CACCGACAGCGTCACGGGGGGCTCGGCGATCAGGTCGGGCCAGTGCGGGTGGGCGACGTGGGCGCGGGCCGCCGCGGCCCAGCCTTGCAGCGCCGCCGGCGCGCCCGCCGTCAGCCAGCCGCCGTCAAAATCATCAAAGGCGTCAAGGGGTTGCACCTCGAGCCAGGCCACCACCTCGGGGTGCGCGTCCGCCCACGGCAGGGGCCCGCCCTCGAAGGGCCGCGGCCCCCACACGTCCCGGTGCAGGCGCAGGGCGGTGCTGAGCGCGTCGAAGCGCGCCCGCAGCTCGGCCGCGGTGGCCAGCCCGGTGGGCAGGGGGTTGGGGGTGGGCTCGGCGGACATCGCTCGCTCACGCGCACGGACAGCGGCGCGGACGGTACCAGACCCGCCCGCCCCACGCCCGCCGGGTCACCCCCACGGGCTCAGGCCTCGCTGGCGGCCAGCCGCTCTCGGCGCTGCTGCGTCTGTATAGCCGTCAGCGCGATGGTGAACACGATGTCCTCCACCAGCGCGCCGCGGCTCAGGTCGTTCACCGGCATGGCCAGGCCCTGCAGCATGGGGCCGATGCTCACCACGTTGGCCGAGCGCTGCACGGCCTTGTACACGGTGTTGCCTGTGTTCAGATCGGGGAACACAAACACGGTGGCGCGGCCCGCCACCTCGCTGTCGGGCGCCTTCTTGCGGCCCACACTCTCCACGCTCGCGGCGTCGTACTGCAGCGGCCCGTCCACCAACAGATCGGGGCGCAGCGCCCGCACGCGCTCGGTGGCCTCGGCCACCTTCGCCACGTCTGCACCCTGGCCCGACGCGCCCGTGCTGTAGCTGATCATCGCGATGCGCGGGGTGATGCCAAAGGCTCTGGCGCTCTCGGCCGACTGGATCGCGATGTCGGCCAGCTGATCGGCGGTGGGATCGGGGTTCACCGCGCAGTCGCCATACACCAGCACCTGCTCGGGCAGACACATGAAGAACACGCTCGACACCAGCCCGTAGCCCGGCGCGGTCTTGATGATCTGCAGCGCGGGCCGGATGGTGTTCGCGGTGGTGTTGACCGCGCCCGACACCAGGCCGTCCACGTCGCCCATCTTGAGCATCATGGTGCCCAGGAACACATCGTCGCGCAGCAGCATCTCGGCGCCCTTGGGGTGCAGCCCCTTGTGCTTGCGCAGCTCGACCAGCGGCTCGATGTAGCGCCCCACGTGCTCGCGGGGATCGAGGATCTCGACGCCCGTGAGGTCCAGGCCCTGGCGGTGCGCCTGGGCCAGGATCTTGTCGGGCCGGCCGATGAGCGCGCAGCGGGCGATGCCCCGCCGGGCGCAGATGGTGGCCGCCGTCAGGGTGCGGGGCTCGTCCCCCTCGGGCAGCACGATGCGCATGTTGGCCGCCCGGGCCCGCTCGATGAGCAGGTGCCGGAAGGCCGGCGGCGAGATCAGCGGCTCGCGATCGATCTCGAGCTCAGTCCACAGGGCTTCGACGTCCAGGGCGTTGGCCACGGTGTTGACCACCAGCTCGGCGCGGGCGGGATCGTCCACGGGCACGTCGATGTTCATGGTCAGGGCCGCCTGCGCCGTGGCGAAGGTGTCGGTCTTGACCCGCAGCAGCGGCAGCCCGGCCCGCAGCGCCGGCTCCGCCAGGGTGAGGATGTGCTCATCGGGCGTGAAGTCCCCCGACAGCAGCAGGCCGGCCAGCTTCACCCCCGCCAGCTCTGTCAGCGCCGCCCCCAGCAGGGTGTCGACCCGGTCCCCCGGGCTGATGAGCAGCGTGCCCGGCCGCAGCCCCCGCGCCACCACGTTGGGCAGGGTCATGGCGGCGACCTCCACCTGGTGCACCCGGCGCTTCAGATCGCCGGCGTTGAGGATCTCGGCGTTCAGCGCGGCCGCGACCTCCTTGACCCGCGGCAGCCCCAGCAGCGGCGAGTACGGGATCAGCCCCAGGCAGTGCAGCGACTCGGCGCCCAGCGCCGCGCGCCAGCGATCGGCGCACGCCCCCGAGAGCGGCTCGATTACCGCGTCGTTCATCCACTCCACCACGGGGCCGGCGCCGCGGGGCCGGTCATCGGGCACCTTGTTGACGATGACCCCGAACACATCCTCAGCGGCCAGCTCGTACGAGCGCACGGCCACCGAGAACGCCGCGGCCATCTCCTCGGGCGTGCGGCCCTCGGGCGCGCCCACCAGCACCACCTGGGCGTTCAGCGCGCGGGCCATGCCGATGTTGATCGACGTGCCGTACAGCGCGTCGTCCACGGGCACGAGGCCCTCGACCACCAGCACATCCGGCTCGTCGACGCAGGCCGCCTCGCACTGCTCCACCACCCGCTCCAGCAGCACCTGCTCGTCGCCGCCGGCGAGCATGGCCTCGACCTCTTCGCGGGTGAGCGGCTCGGGCGCAGGCGCCGAGGTCGTCAGCCGCGCGAGCGCCGTGCTCCCGTCCACCTGACGCCCCGGCCCGCGGGGCTGCGCGATGGGCTTGCAGAACCCCACCAGCAGGGACTGACGCTGCAGGGCGCGCACCAGCCCCAGGCTGGCCGCCGTGAGGCCGTTGCCGCGGTTGCCCGCCGAGATCACAAGCAGCGTACGGGTCACAGGCTGTCTCCCTCATGTCGTGCGGCCTCGGCCGCGTGGGCCGCGATCACACCCGCGGCGTCCTGCGCGATCAAGCGCTCTTCATCGGTGGGCACCACCAGGGCGACCCGGGCGCCGTCGGCCGTGATGCGCCCCTGGCTGTCGGCGCCGTGGGCGGCGTTGCGCGCCGCGTCCACCGGCAAGCCCAGCAGCGGGCCCACCAGATCGAGCACGCCGGCGCGCACGGCGGCCGAGTGCTCGCCGATGCCGCCGGTGAACACCAGGGCGTCCAGGCGGCCTAGCGCCACCGTCAACCCCATGATCTCCTTGGCCAATCGGTAAACGAACACCTCGATGGCCAGCCGCGCGCCGGCGTGGCCCTCGGCGGCCGCCGCGCTCAGGCTGCGCATGTCGCTGGCCAGGCCGTCCGACAGGCCCAGCAGGCCGCTCTCCTTGTTGAGCAGGCGGGTGACGCCGTGCACGTCCAGGCCCAGCCGGTCCGCCAGGAAGGCGTGCAGCCCCGGATCCAGCGTACCCGAGCGCGTGCCCATCACCAGCCCCTCCAGCGGGGTCAGGCCCATGGTGGTGTCGACGGAGCGGCCTCCGAGCACCGCGGCCGCGCTGCACCCGTTGCCCAGGTGCGCGGTGATGAGCGCCAGGTCGCCCACGGGCTTGCCCAGCAGCGCCGCGGCCTGGGCGGTCACGTACCGGTGCGAGGTGCCGTGGAACCCGTACCGCCGCACGCCCAGCTCGCGGTAGAGCCGCTGCGGCACCGCGTAGTGGAACGCCCGCGGGGGCATGGTCTGGTGGAACGCCGTGTCGAACACGCCCACCTGCGGCAGGTGCGGGAAGCGCGCGCGGGCCGCCGCCACCCCCAGCAGGTTCACCGGGTTGTGGAGCGGCGCCAGGTGCGACATCGCCTCCACCCCCGCCACCACCGCGTCATCGATCAGCACCGACGCCGTGAACTGCTCGCCGCCGTGCACCAGCCGGTGGCCCACGCCCGCGAGCCGGTCCCACAGGCCAGGTTGGGCCCGCAGCACCGCCACGATGGCCTCGATGGCCGCGTCGTGGCTGCCGTCGCGCAGGGTCACCTCGCCGGCGGCGCCGTGCTCACCCTGCCAGTGCAGCCGTCCGGGCTCGGCCCCACCCAGCCGCTCGGCGAGGCCGCTGAGCGGCCGCACGTTCGTCGCCGGATCCATGACCGCAAACTTCACAGAGGACGACCCGCTGTTGAGCACCAGGATCTGCACCGCACACCTCCCCGGCTCGCGCAGCCGGTCAAACGAGGGGGCAGACATCGGCACCGGGGCGGGAGAGCTTGACCGCAGGCGCGCGGGCATCACGCCCCGTGTTTCAGGGCGGCAACAGGCGCGGGGCAAACCCGGCGGTGGTGTGCGAAATCGGCGCCGGCCGCCGGGCGCTCAGGGGCGGGTCAGGGGCACGCCCGCCCGTTGTCGATCTGGAAGCGGATCAGGTAGCCCACGTTGACCCGGAACGCGCTGTAGCCCCCCACCAGCAGCCCCCCGTCGCAGCCGGGGCGGAAGGCCGCGTCGTTGATCCGGTGGGTGCTCTCCGCGTTGTACGGCGGCCCATCGAACCCGGGGATCGACACCTCGGTCAGCTCGCAGTCGTTGGCCACGTTGGGGCAGCGGTACAGGTCGTGGCGGTACTCGATCACCGTGCCGCGCACCGGCTGCACGCCCGCGCGGCCCACCACCAGCGCGCGGCGCCCGTCGTCCTGGAACGCCACCTGGGCGATGCCCTGGCGGCTGTAGTTGGGCGCGGTGTTGCTGGGCAGCAGGCGCCCGCCCTCGAAGCGGTGCACCCGCCGCCCCGACGTGCTGATGATCAAGGCGTAGTCCAGGGACGGGTGGGCGGCGATCCCCCCCAGGTTGCCGATGTTGCCCACCCCCGGCCGGGCCACCCACTCGGCCACCCCCCCCAGGGTGCGGTACAGGTGCAGATCGGCCCCGTTCTCGCCGCACGTCACCACCACGCCCACCCCACCGAACTCGTCGCGCACGTGGGCCAGGTCGCCGCAGCCCGCCGAGGTCACCGTCGCCGCGATGCCGGGCAGCCAGCCGCCGGTGTCCAGGGCGTAGCGCCGCAACACCGCGTTGTAGCCGCCGCCGACCCGGCGCGACGCCAGCACCACAGGCACGCCGTCGGGCGACAGATCCACGGCCGTCAGCCGCTCGCCGGGCACGCGGGTGTCGAGCGACTCGGTCACGACCGGGCCCTCGCCCGCGCGCCAGGCGCCGTCGCTGAGCTCGGCCACGAAGCCCACGTCCGGCTCGCCGAAGCGGTAGCCCGTGAGCACCGCGCGGTCCCCGCCGGGCAGGAACGCGAGATCCGTCCAGTACACGGGATCGCCCGCGGGCAGGGCGAAGGGCGTCGCCTCCCCCGTCTGCCAGTCCACCACCCAGCCGCCGCCCGAGTAGGCCAGCGCCACGGCGTAGTCGCCCGACGGGTGGAAGGCCACCCGCTGCAGCTCGGTCAAGCCGCCGACGGGCAGCCGGGTGTACTGATAGACCCCGCGGGGCACAGGCCCCAGGGGGACCGCCGCGTCCTCGGGCGCGGCGTCGGGCGCGGCGTCGGGCAGGTCGGCGTCGGGCAGGGCGGCGTCCGGCGCCTCGGCGTCAAGCCAGGCGGCGTCAGGCGGACGGGCGTCCACCCAGGCAGCGTCCGCAGCCTGTGCGTCCATGGCCATGTCGGCGAGGGCCCCATCGCGCAGCGCAGCGTCCAGCCGGGCGTCGGGCAGCGCAGCGTCCAGCAGGGCGTCAGGGACCGCAGCGTCAAGCGGGGCAGCGTCGGGGCGCGATCCGTCGGGCGAGCCGCCGTCCGCGACCCCCGCGTCCCCCGCCCCGGTCGGCAACACACACACGCCGTCGAGGCACACCTCGCCCAGCAGACACCCCGACCGGTCCGCGCAGGGCCGCGCCTCGGGCACGCACTGCCAGCGCGCGGGATCACACCCGAAGCCTGGAGGACAGTCGCGGTTCTCGCGGCAGGCCGTCCCGCCCGCGTCGCGGCAGGCCGCGCCCAGGCACACCTCGCCCCCATCGGCCGCTGCGCCGGGCGCGGCGTCATCGCACCCCAGGCTCAGCGCCAGGCCGGCGCCCCACACCCACCGCACCCACCGAGCGCTCGCAGGCACCGCTCAGCCCCCCGCCGTCGCGGGCCAGGCCAGCGCGCGCCCCCCTCGCCACCCGCCGAACCCGAGGGCTCCACGGCGGGCCTCTCCCACCATCTCGAAGTTGCGGACGTCCACCGGTGCTCCCCCAAACGCGACGCCCGAGGGTAGCCCGGGCCGCCCGGGGGCGGGCCAGGGAAAAGGCGCCGCGCGCACCCGCAGCGGCCGGCGGCCGGGCGCTACTCGCTCGGCTCGGTCACCTGGTTGGCGTCCAGGGTGACCGCCGTCTGCGAGAGCAGCCGGCCGTTCGCCGTGGCGCCCGTCCCCAGCACGATCTCGGTCTGCGACAGGATCACGCCCTCGAAGTGCGCGGTCGAGTCGAGGGCGACCGCACCAAACGCCTGCCAGAAGATGTTCTGGGGCACCGCGCCCCCCGCGAGCAAGACCCGTGCGCCCGCCGCCTGGGTGATCCCCCCGGCGATCTGGAAGATCCAGACGTCATTCGGTCCCCCGTCCAGGGTGACGTCCGTCGAGATCAGCACCCCCGTGCCCCACTTGTAGAGCCCCGGCACCAAGGTCAGCGCGCTGATGTCCCCATTGCCCAGCTCTGTGAAGTCCGGCAACGGGCGGCCCGCGGCGTCGGTGAACGCCGTCTCCATGTCGCTCACCGCGGTGGTCAGCGTGGCCGGCGTCGGCACGGCGTAGTCGGCCGCAAAGGCCTGCCCGACCAGCTGCGTCGACGTCGAGAACTCGCCCGAGGCGTCCAGGCTCAGCGAGAACCCGGTCATGGCCGTGGCGTCGATGGGGCTGACCCCGATGTCGCCCGTCAGCACGGAGTTGGGCACCGTGTCGATGCCGGACTTGGCCAGGATGACGAAGTCACCCGCGGTGCCCAGGTTGACGGGCGCCGGCCCGTCGGCGACCGCGTCGCCCGTGGTGAAGGTCCAAGCCCGATCGACCGCCAGGGGCAGCCCCGCCAGGCTCTCGGCGTCGGTGGTGATCGTCGCGGCGTACTGCGTATTCGCCAACAGGGCCTCGGTGGGCTCGAGCAGCGCGTGCGCCCCCACCGTCGTCACCTGCGCCGGCACCGCCACGTCGTCGAGGGTCAGGCGGAAGGACAGGCCGTCGATGGTCGCGGGATCCATCACCTCGCTGAACGTGATGGCCACGGTCCGGTTCAAGGCGACGCCCGTCGCGCCTGGGCGCGGGCTGATCACCACCACGGTCGGCGCCACAGGCCCGGCGTCGGGCATGGCGTCCACGGCCCCGTCGGCGCTGGCGTCGGGCTCGTCGCCGCCGTCCAACGGGCCGCCCACGTCCAGGTCGCCCCCCAGATCCATGGCGCCGTCGCCCCCCTGCATGCCCTCGTCGGCGGCGCCTCCCCCGTCGCCGCCTGCGCCCGAGTCGGCGCCGCCGCCGTCGAGCGCACCGCTGTCGAGCCCGCCGACCATCCCGTCCGACATGTCACCCGGGGCGGCTGTGTCGGCGTCGTCGCACGCGACCGCGAACATCGCCAGGACCAGGGCCAGCGCGCCAGTGTAGGCGCCTCTTGTCAGTGTCGTCTTCATGACCATTCACCCCTACACACAGGCGCAGCCCAGCGCTGCGCCCACGCGCCGACGCCTTGGGCGCCTCGATCTGTTGAACCGATGAACTCTCTGGCTGCCGCCGCCCGACCTGGCCGGCGCGCCGCATCCGCGTATCACGCTGTCTTCGCGCCCAATGCGCAGTGCGCCCCGCCCGTCGGGCCGGCCGCCTGCTCGCCCCGGCGCCGCTGAGACGATGGCCGCCAAACGCCCCACACGGGGGCGCAGAGACACTCGAACCCCAAAGGCATCAAGCGCGTCACAGACATCTGATCGCAGGGGGCTTCAGCGTCGGCAGACTCAGCCTGCACTTGACTCGCCTCGAGCGCGCCACCGATGTCCTCGGCTCAGCAGCGGCCAGCAGCACAGTGTCCCATCACGGTGTTATGAAGTCAAGGCAACCACAGTCACGACGGGATCAGGCCTCGCGAACTGTGCGCCCAGGCGGACGCCGGCCGGCGCAGCCGTCAGGGCTCGTCGAACAGCCGCACCTGACCCGTGGCCTCGACCACCAGCACCTGCGGCTCAGCCGGGGCCACCGGGTGCCCGAGCCGGCCGACAATCCACTGCCGGATGTCGTCCGCGGTGACCCCCAGCCAGCCCAGCGTGCCCGCGGCGGTGGCACAGCTCTGGTCGAGGCGCGCCAGCGCGGCCGCGACGTCGGCCGTGAGGCCCCCGCGCTCGATGACCTCAGCGGGCTCTCGCACGTGTAGCTGCACCAGATCCTTGGGCGTGGCGTTCAGCGCCAGCAGTTGAGGCGGCGCGGCATCCCGCCGCTCGGCGTCAAAGGCCATGGGGCCGACCTGCAGCGCCCCATCACGCGCCACCACCCGCACCGCCGCCGGCCAGGCCTTCACCCTCGCCAGCCCACGCATCAGCGGCCCGTTGATGACCATCACGGCGGCGCCGTGGCCCACGCCATCGAACCGGGCGGCCATGCCCATCCACGCGATCTCCAGGCCGCCGCGCCCCAGGGTCCACGTGCCCAGCCCCGGCGTGCCCCGGCCCAGCTTCGCCATGCGGCCCAGCGCCTCGCGCAGCGCCGCCCCGGTGATCTCGATCTCAGCGACGGTGTCGTTCATGGGTGCCCTCCGTGCCCTGGGCAGGCAGTGTGCCGGCCAGCGGACGGCCGAGCAACGGCCAGAGCCCCCCTGCGGTGGCGCCGTGGCCCGCGACCGACCCCTTGGGGGGGGTCAGCCCGATTGACCCCGGCTGGAGTCCAGCGGCCCAGGACTCGATAGTGCAGGGCGATGAACGCGATGCCCCCCCGTGACGCCTTCCCTGCCGTCGCCCTGGCGGCCTCGGTCGGCGCCGTCTGGCTCGACGCCGACGGGCGCGTCCAGTGGCACTCGTCGCTGGAAGGCCCCCTGGAGGGCGTGAAGGCCCTGCCCCTCGGCACGCCCTTCGCCGACCTCCTCGACGAGGCCTGCCCCCCACCCGGCGCGGTCCGCGCACCCGGCACCCTGCGGATCCCGGGCTATCCGCCGCGCACCGTTGAGATCACCGTCGCGGCCCTCGAGGTGGGCACGGCGCTGCTGCTCCGCACCCCGCCCACGGCCGCGTCCCTGGAGGATCACGCCCGGGTGCTGACCGGCTTCTTCCCCCAGCAGCAGCTCGTGTTGTGGGAGATCGACCTGCGCGCGGGCCTCATCCGCGACTACAGCTCAGACG
>JAUHVS010000195.1 GCA_030424955.1 bacterium
CGCCGCGGCGGCGGGCGCGGGGCACGCCGATCAGGCGCACGCCGCAGCCCGCGTCGCCGCCCACCAGCGCCGGGTGGATGACCCCGGCGAAGGCGAAGGCGGCCCCGATGGGGATGCCGCGGCCGGGGTGCAGATCGGGCAGGCCCACCGCCCGGCGGCAGCCGGGGCGGGCCGCGACCTGCACCAGTTGATCGACGCCGGCGCTCTCCATCCACACCGAGGGGTGGGCGACGAGGCGGGTGTTGGGGGGCAGCGTGACCATGGGTGGCCTCCAGTTCGAAGTCCCCCAGCGACAGAGCACGGCCCGTGCCAGCATGTGTTTTCAAGGACTTACGGGGCACATGGTGCAGCGCGCACCAGCCCCGTCCTGGTGCGCCGTGCACCACTGGTGCGAGATGCACCAGGCTGGCAGGCTCCCCCCATGCCTGATCTGCTCACCTGGGCCGACCACTTCTCGGGCCGGCCGGACGACGACCTGGGCCCCGTGCTGCGGCTGCTCGCCGTGGGCGGGGTCATCTACGACCGCGCCCGGCTGGTGTGCACCCGCCGCGGCCGCCCCGGCGCCCGGGCCCTCGCGCGGGCCATGCTGCGCTACGTCGAGCACGTGGAGCTCGAGGTCCTCGATCTGGCCGATCCCTCGGACCACGCCGCGCTCTTCGCCGCGCTCTCGCCGGTGGTGGCGGGCCTGCCCGACACCCCCACCGACGTGCTGCTGTCGGCGGGCACGCCCCAGGCCCAGACCCTGTGGGTGGTGCTGGTGCAGGCGGGGCTGCTCAAGGCCCGCATGCTGCAAGTCATCCCCCCGCGCTTCGTACCCCACCCCCACCCCGAGCCGGTGCGCGAGGTGTCCCTGGACATCCCGGGCTTCCCCGAGATCCGCGCGCTGAAGGACGAGGTGATCCGCCTGCGGGCGCGGGTCGCCGCGGCCACCGGCGACCTGGTGGGCGACAGCGCGCCCATGCGCGCCCTGGCCGAGCGCCTGGGCCGGGTGGCCGCGAGCGACGTGCCGGTGCTGGTGCTGGGCGAGACGGGCGTGGGCAAGGAGCTGGTGGCCCGGGCGGTGCACGAGGCCAGCCCCCGGGCCGGCGCGGCCTTCGTGGCCGAGAGCTGTGGCGCCTTCAGCGAGGGCACCCTGTCGAGCGAGCTCTTTGGCCATGTCGCGGGGGCCTTCACCGGGGCCACCGGGCGGCGGCGCGGCCTGTTCGAGCAGGCGGACGGCGGCACGCTGTTCCTCGACGAGGTGGGGGAGCTACCGCCGGCCGTGCAGGTGAAGCTGCTGCGCGCGCTACAGACCGGCGAGGTGCGGCCGGTGGGCAGCGAGGCGCCGGTGGCGGTGGACGTGCGGATCGTCGCCGCGACCCACCGGGACCTGGCTGCTGAGGTGGCCGCCGGGCGGTTCCGCGAGGACCTGTACTACCGCCTGCGGGGCGCCGAGCTGCGGGTGCCGCCGCTGCGGGACCGCCGGGGGGATCTGGCGGCGCTGGTGCTGCACTTCCTGGCCGAGGCCGGGCGGCCCACCCTGCGGCCCACCCGGGCGGCGTGGGCCGCCGTGCACGCCTATGACTGGCCGGGCAACGTGCGGGCGCTGCGGGCCGAGGTGCGGCGCTGGGCGGTGTTCTGCGACGACGACGTGGTGGCGCTGGCCGACCTGTCGGCCGAGCTGCAGGCCGCCGATCAGCCCGCGGGCCCGGCGGCCCCCGCGGCGCCCGAGGGATCGAGCGCGGCCCCCGAGGACGGGCCGGGCACCCTCGCCGAGCAGGTGGCCGCGGTCGAGCGGCGGGCCATTGAGGCCTGCCTGGTGGCCGAGGGCGGCAACCTGTCGGGCGCCGCGCGGGCCCTGGGCATCGACCGCAACACCCTGAAACGAAAAATGAAAACCTTCGGCCTGCGGTAGCCGGTGGCCCCGCAGCGGCCGAACCCGCCGCGCCCGCTTGACAGGGGCCCCGGGCGACAATATTGGTTGGTTACCCAAACAAATAACCAGAGGCGCCCATGGCCCGCCCCCGCAACACCGACGCCCGCCAGGCCAGCATCGTGCTCGCGCTGCAGCGGGTGATGGCGCGCACCGGCTATGGGCAGGCGAGCGTGGCGGCCATCGCCCGCGAGGCCGGCCTGTCCCCCGGGCTGGTGCACTACCACTTCCCCAACAAGCTCGCGGTGCTGCTGGCCCTGGTGGAGCGCATGGCGGCCCGGGTCGAGGCGCGGGTCGCGGCCCAGGCCGGGCCGGACGCCGCCCCCGCCGGCCCCTGGGGGCAGGTGGACGCCCTGCTCGCCGGGCTGCTGGCGGTGGGCGACGAGGCCGACGCCCTGGCCGCCGCCTGCTGGGCGCAGATCGGCGCCGAGGCCCAGCGCCAGCCCGAGGTGCAGGCGGCCTACACCGCCGCGCTGACCCGGCTGCGGGACCGGCTGGCCGAGGCCCTGGCCGCAGCGGGCGCGCCTGACCCAGCCGGCCTCGCGCTCACCGCCGTGCTGCACGCCGAGGGCGCCTGGCGGGTGGGCACGGGCGCGCCGGCGCTGCTGCCCGCGGGCGACGCCCTGGGCCGGGTGCGGGCCCTGGTGCACGCCCTGGGCGGCCACCCGTGACCGGCCTCACCACCCGCAACAAGGCCGTCCTGCTGGGCGGCCTGTACCTGTCGCAAGGCCTGCCCTACGGCTTCTTCACGCAGACCGTGCCCGCCCTGCTGCGCCAGCAGGGCGCCAGCAACACCCTGGTGGGCCTGAGCTTCCTGCTCATGCTGCCCTGGGGCCTGAAGTTCCTGTGGGCCCCGCTGGTGGACCGCCACGGCAGCGCGCGCTTCGGCCGCCGGCGCAGCTGGATCGTGCCCCTGCAGGCCCTGGCCGTCGCGGTGCTCGTGGCGCTGGCCTTCGTGGATCCCACCAGCGAGCTGCCCTGGCTGCTGGTGGGCCTGCTGGTGATCAACGTCATCTCGGCCACCCAGGACATCGCCACCGACGGCCTGGCCGTCGAGCTCCTGGCGCCCGAGGAGCGCGGCCTGGGCAACGGCTTGCAGGTGGGCGCCTACCGGCTGGGCATGATCGTCGGCGGCGGGCTGCTGCTGATGTTCTTGGACGTGCTGGGCTGGCGCACGGCGTTCCTGGGCATGGCGGGCCTGCTGGCCCTGGCGAGCCTGCCGATCCTGCGCCACCGCGAGGCGCCGCCCGCCGTGCCCCCCGCCGCCCCCGATCCGCTCAACGCCGCGCGGGCGTGGTTCGCGCAGCCCGGGGCCGCCCGCTGGGCCCTGGTGCTTGTGCTCTACAAAGGCTTCGACGCCATGGGCTCGGCCATGGTCAAGCCGCTGCTCATCGACCTGCACTACGACCTGGCCGACATCGGCGCGATGGTGGGCGCCGTGGGCAGCCTCACCGCGCTGGCGGGGGCCCTGTTCGGCGGCGTGGTGGTGCAGCGGGTGGGCCGCCGGCAGGCGCTGCTCGGCCTGGGCGTCGCGCAGGTGGTGGCCGTCGCGGCCTACATCGCGCCGGCCTCGGGCTGGGATGGCCCGGCGGTGGTCTACGCCGCCGTCGCGGTGGACAGCTTCCTGGGCTCGGCGGCCACCACCGCCCTGTTCACCCTGATGATGGACGCCAGCCGCCTGGACCAGAGCGGCACCGACTACACCATCCAGGCCAGCGTGGTGGTGCTCGCCGTGGGGCTCACCTCCACCGCGTCGGGCGCCCTCAACGACCTGCTCGGCCACCCCGCCCACTTCACGGCGGTCACGATCGCCACGGCCCTCGGGCTGTGGGCCGTGGCGCGCCTCACCCGCCGGCCCACCCTGGGCCTGCCTGGGAGCCTGTGATGTCGACCTCGACCCCCGCCGTCCCGACCCCGCCCGGCCTCACCGTGCTCTGCGTGGGCAACGGCGACGCCTTCAGCCGCAGCCGCTACTCCACCAGCCTGGTGCTGGAGGCCGAGGGCCACCGCCTGCTGATCGACTGCCCCCACCCCATCCGCAAGATGCTCGCCGAGGCCGATCCCCGGCTGGACCTGGGGGATCTGGACGGCCTGCTGCTGACCCACCTGCACGGCGATCACGCGAGCGGCGTCGAGGGCTGGGCCTTCGCCCACCACTTCGGGCTGCAGCGCCGGGGCGTGCTGCTCGCGCACCCCGAGGTGGCCGAGCCCCTGTGGCCCGCGCACCTGCAGGTGACCATGCGCGACCTGCTGGGGGCCGACGGGCCGCGGCCGCCGATGACCTTCGCCGACTACTTCGACTGGCGGCCGCTGGGCGAGGCGCAGCCCACCCGCTTCGGGCCCTTTGAGATCGAGGTGCGGCGCACCTACCACCACATCCCCACCTTCGCCTTCCGGGTGCGGGCGGGGGGCGCGACGGTGGGCTACAGCGCCGACACCGGCTGGGATCCTGCGCTCTTCGAGTGGCTGTGCGCCGCCGACGCCGTGGTGCACGAGACGAACCTGGGGCCCGCCCACACGCCCTTCGCGACGCTGTGCGCGCTGCCGCCGGCCCAGCGCGACAAGCTGCGGCTGGTGGCGTGGCCCGACGGGCTCGACGTGCACGCGGGGCCCATCCCCGCGCTGGCGCCGGGGCAGCGGCTGGCGGTCACGGCGGCGGGCTGGGCGCCGGCGGCCTGAGGGGTGGCGGCCGGACGGGCCCTCGCCTCAGCGGTCGAACCGGTCGCGGTCGTGGGGCGCGTCCAGGGCCAGGTCGGGGCCCACGGGCACCAGCTGCCGCGGGTTGATGCTGGTGTGGCTCACGAAGTAGTGGGCCTTGGTGTAGGCCAGATCCACCGTCTCGGCGACCCCGGGCAGCTGGTAGACCGCGCGGGTGTGGGCCCACAGGTTGGGGTAGTCCACCACGCGCCGCAGGGCGCACTTGAAGTGGGTCACGTACACCGAGTCGAAGCGGATCAGGGTGGTGAACAGGCACAGGTCCGCCTCGGTGAGGGCGTCGCCGCACAGCCACTTCTGCTGGCCGAGCACCTGCTCCCAGTGGTCCAGCGCCGCGAACAGCTCGGTGACGGCCTCCGCGTGCGCCGCCTGGCTCTGCGCGAAGCCCGCGCGGTACACCCCGTTGTTGATGGGCTCGTAGATGGCGTCCAGGGCCGCGTCGATGTCGGCGTGCAGGGCGGGCGGCGCCAGCTCCGGGCCGACCGGCGCCGCGCCCCGCAGCGCCGCGCAGTGCGTGTTGAGCATGCGGATGATCTCGCGGGACTCGTTGTTGACGATGGTGCCCGCCTCGATATCCCACAGCACCGGCACCGTCACGTTGCCCGTGAAGTGCGGATCGGCCTGGGTGTAGACGTCGCGCAGGTACTCCGCACCGTGCAGCGGATCGGGCACGACCCCGGGCCCCGGCTTGAAGGTCCAGCCGTCCTCGCCCATGTAGCTGTGCACCACCGACACGCTGAGGGCGTTGGTCAGGCCCCGCAGGGCGCGCACCAGCAGCACCCGGTGGGCCCACGGACACGCGAGGGACACGTACAGGTGGTAGCGGCCGGGCGCCGGCGGGTGCGGGGCGTCGGGCCCCGCCTCGATCTGGCCGCGGAAGGTGGTGGGGCGCCGCTTGAACCGCCCGGTCTCGTCGAAGGTGTAGCGGGCCTGGCTCCAGCGGCCTTCGATCAGCATGCCCATGGGGGACCTCGTGCGGGGTGGCGGGGGGATCGCGTCGGACCGGATGTCGCACAGGGGAAACCGCGGGCGCGCCCCCTGTCGCGGGGACACACCGTTTCCAGCGCCCGCCCGGCAGCGTAGGCTGCCCCTCATGTGGGGGACCTGGTTCGGCATTGGGGTGGGGGCGGCCGCGGTGCTGGCCCTGGTGGCGTGGCGCTTCCGGCGCCCCGAGGCCGATGACGCCGAGTGGCGCGCCGCCTACGACCGCATGATCGCCGACGGGCAGGCCGATCCGCGCCGGGCCTGGGTCGCCGCGGTCTACCGCATCCTCACCCGGCACTTCGACTACGGCCACCGCCCCCGCCACGCCGCCGCGCAGGCCCGCGCGCAGTGGGGGCTGACCGACGCCGACGCCCTGCAGCGCCGCATCGCCGAGCTGGCAGGGGGCGACGACGACGCCTGGCCGCTGGTGAACGCCATCGTGCTGTGGCGGGTGGGCGTCGGGGCCGGCTGGGTGACCGACGGCGAGGCGTGGCGGCACATCCTGCCCCTCGCCCGCGCCCTGCAGGCCCGCTACAGCGACTTCGAGCACCTGGCCGCCGACGTCATCCGCGGCCAGCGCCGCGCCCTGGGGCTGCCCCCCGCCCCCGCTGGGCCCAAGGCCGACGAGGTGCCCGCGCTGCACGCCCTGCACCAGACCTGCGAGACCCTGCGGGCCGAGGTCTGGCCCGAGGTGGACTACGCCCTGCCCCTGTGAGCGCGCGGGGCCACCGCCGGCGGGCGGGCGCCGCTTTACACCCAACCCAAGCCGTGGGCACATTGGGCGACCGTGAGCCCGCCCGCCCCCGACTTCGCTGCCGCCGCCCGCCTCGATGACGCCCCGCTCATCGAGCGCTGTCTGGCCCGCGATCCGGCGGCCATGCGGGTGCTCATCGACCGCCTCACCCCCATCGTGCACGCCCGGGTCTCGCGGGTGCTGCTGCGCCTCGGCCGCGCCGCCCGGGGGCGCACCCTGCGCCAAGAGGTCGAGGACTTCACCCAGGAGGTGTTCGTCAGCCTGTTCGCCCAGCGGGCCCGCACCCTGGCCGCCTGGCGCAGCGACGGCGGGCTGAGCCTCAACAACTTCGTGGGGCTGGTGGCCGAGCGGCAGACGATCTCGATCCTGCGCAGCGGGCGCCGCAGCCCGTGGACCGAGGACCCGACCTTCTGCGACGACCTGGGCCGGCTGGGGGGCCACGCCACCGGCGACCAGCACCGCGTGCTGAGCCTGGATGAGCTGCAGCGGGTGCTCGACGGGGTGCGCGCACAGCTCAGCCCCAAGGGCCTGCACCTGTTCGAGCTGCTGATGATCGAGCAGCTCGAGGTCGACGCCATCTGCGCCCAGACCGGCATGACCGTCGACGCCGTGTACGCGTGGCGCAGCCGGCTCGGGAAGCTCGCCCGGAAAGTGCGCGCCGGCCTGTCAGGCGAGCCCCCCGCGCCGCGTAGTCCGCGGCGAGGTGACCGATGAGCCGTCCTGAGCCCGATCCGCTGCTCGACGCCCTGGGCGCGGCGGCCCGCGCCGAGCAGGCGGACGCGCCCGATGCCGCATGGGATCGCCTCGCGGCCGATCCCGCATGGGATCGCCTCGCGGCCGACGAGCCCGCCGCCGAGCTCGGCCTCGACGGGCTGGCGGACGCCGACCCCGACGCCCACGCCGCCGCCCGAGAGGCCTTCGCCCCGCTGCCCGCCGAGGCCCGCGGGCGCTTCCTGGCCGCCGCCCTCGCCGCCTTCGACGCTGCCGATCCCGACGTGGCCGCCGACGGCCCCGTGCCTGGCCCGCGCCCACCCCGCGGCGTGCAGGTGCTGCCCTTCCGCCGCACCCTGCTCGGCCGCGCCCTGACCTGGGGTGGCCCTGCCCTGCTCGCCGCGGCCGCCCTCGCCGTGCTCTGGGTGCCGAGCCCGGCGCCCGCGCCCCTGCCCCCGTACGACCTGGAGGTCAGCGGCGGCGCGCAGGCCCTGCGCGGGCCCCAGGCCGCCACCGCCGTCACCCGCCTGGGGCCCGGCGACGCGCTGGCCCTGACCCTGGTGCCGGACGTGGCCGCCGAGGGCCCCCTGCAGGTGCGCGCCTGGCTCGCGCCCGACGGCGGCGCCCCGCGGCCGTGGCCCGTGACCCCCGAGGTCGGCCCGACCGGCGCCCAGCGCATCCAGGGCAGCCGCGAGGCGCTGGGCCTGGGCGACTGGCCGGCCGGCCGGTACACCCTGGTGATCGCGGTGGGCCGCCCAGAGGCCCTGCCCGCCGCCGCCCCCGCCGCCGCGCCCCCCGCCGACGCGGGCTGGCAGCGGCTCACCTGGCGCCTCGAGCTGCGCTGATCCGCCCCCCCGCGCGGGCCTGCTACACTGCGCCCGCCCATGCCTGACCTCGATCCCACCCTGGCCCCCACCGGCGCCGATCCCGCCGCCGACGGGCCTGCCGCCGACGCCCTGCCGGCGCGCATCGGGCCCTACCGCGTCGACGGGCTGCTCGGCCGTGGCGGCATGGGCGAGGTCTTCAGCGGCGTCGACGACAAGCTGGGCCGGCCCGTGGCCATCAAGCGCATCGCCCGGCCCCTGCGCGGGGTCGCCGAGGCCCGCGCGCGGTTCTGGCGCGAGGCCCGCGCCCTGGCCGCCATCGATCACCCGGGCGTGGTGCAGGTGCACCGGATCGACGAGACCGCCGAGGGCGACCTGTACCTGGCCATGGCGCGGGTGGACGGCGCGCCCCTGTCGGGCCGCATCGGCGACGCCCCCTGGCCCGCCGCCGCCGTGCACGACCTGCTCCACCAGGTGGCCGACGCCCTGGGCGCCGCCCACGCCGCCGGGCTCGCGCACCGCGACATCAAGCCCGCCAACCTGCTGGTGGACGGCGACGGCCGGGTGGTGGTGGTGGACTTCGGGCTCGCCCGCCGGGTGGACGCCCTGGAGGACCGGGTCACCGCCACCGGCGCCGTGCTCGGCACCCCCGCCTGGATGGCCCCCGAGCAGGTGGACGGCGCGCCCATCGGCCCCGCCACCGACGTGTTCGCCCTGGGCGCCATCGGCTACCGGCTGCTGGCCGGCCGCCACCCCTTCGCCCGGGAGTCCCGCGAGGCCACCGCCCTGGCCCTGGCCTCGGGCCGCTACCCCCCGCTGGCCCAGCAGGTCCCCGACGCGCCGCCCGCGCTGGTCGCGATCATCGAGGCCTGCCTGGCCCGCGATCCGCAGGCGCGGCCGGCCGATGGGGGTGCCCTGAAGGCGCGCCTGCTGGCGGCCCTGGGCCCGCCCGCCCCCGCGCTGGCCCAGCAGCCCGCCCTCACCGCCGAGG
>JAUHVS010000196.1 GCA_030424955.1 bacterium
CATCGGCACCTGTCGCCTGGAGAAGGTCATCGGCGTCTTCCGGGAGTCCATGCGAGGCTGCACGGCGTATGCCCAGCCCGGCGACACCCCGAACCTCAACGCGAGCGGGTCCACCCGCCGGACCGCCGGGCGCGCCCGGGTCTACTCCGGCGCGCCGGAGCCGCCCCGCGTGCCGTCGGAGGCGCTCGCCGCGACGCTCAGCGCGCTCCCGCCGGCCGCGCTCAAGGCCCTGCTGATGGAGCAGTTCGTCAGCGCAGACCGGCTCGGGCCACCCGATGAGCTGGGGCGGGGCTGGTCGGGGGGCACGCTGATCTTCTGGTCGGCGGACGACAGCCTCAAGCCGAAGGAGATGCCCCTCGACCAGTTCCTGCACAAGCTGGTCATGATCCGCGACAACCTCCGGGTGCTCGAGCAGAAGATCAACAGCCACGCCTCGCTGCACGACGCGGAGCGGATCGATCTGCAGCGGCGCATCACCCAGGCGCAGGGCCTGCTGTTCGCCATGGCGTACGACTGGATGCCCACCGCCGGCGGCGAGCACGCTGAGGCCCGCGGGATCCTGCTCGACCTCCAGCTGGAGGCCACCCTGGCGGACGGCGAGGCCCCCCGCCTGGAGCTGGCCGAGCGCTGGCATGGTGGCTGCGTGCGCTACGCGGGCCCCGAGGAGATCGAGGAGCCGATGGAGCGCTTCTACTTCCGCTTGATGCGGCTGCGGGGTCGGCTGGAGCACCTCGAGGCCTGCCTGGCGGCGCACCCGCACCTGGGCGAGAGCGACGCCGACATCATGAGCGGCTACCTGCGCCGCAGCTATGGCTCGCTGACCTCGTTCAATGTGCTGCTCAAGGAGCGGGCGGACTACTTCACCAGCGGCCGCTGACCGCCCGCCTCAGGGCGCGGTGGGCTCGGCGTCAGGCGCCGCCGCGGTCACCGGATCGTCGACCCGCACAATCTGCGCGGGCGTCAGCTGCTGGCACAGCCATGTGACCGCTGTGTTCACCGCCGCCGACGCCTTGGCCTCGACGGTGACCCGCACGCGGTAGCCGGCGTCATCGATGCGGGGGTAGCTGCCCACCATCACAGCGAAGTTGGCCTGCGCGTACGCCAGGTGGGCCGCGATCGCGCCTTCGTCGGCGTCCAGGTACAGGCTGCGCAGGTAGAAGGCCCCCGAGGCGAACCGATCGGCGATGCCATCGAACTTCGCGCGGAAGATCTGCGGCACCCCCGGCAAGATGTAGATGTTGCGGAAGGTGTAGACCGGCCAGCGCATGGCGCCCGCCCACAGCAGCACGCTGCCCTCGGGCACATCGGCCATGCGCAGGTGCTCGGGTCGCAGGCGCTCGCCGAAGTGGGCGGCGATGATGCCCGCCAGCTCAGCGTCTCGCTGCACGCCCACGCCGAAGGCCGCCGCCACGGTGGGCAGGGTGATGTCATCATGGGTGGGGCCGACGCCGCCGCTCGTGAACAGATGGTCCACGGCGGGGTGCAGCCGGTGCAGGGCCTCGATGATCGCGGGGGGCTCGTCGGGCACCACGCAGATGTGCCGGAGGCTGACCCCCAGGCTCCGCAGCCGCCCGGCGAGCCAGCTCGCGTTCTCATCGCGGATCTTGCCGCTGAGCAGCTCGTTGCCGATCAGCAGGATGGCGGCGGTGGGCATGGGCCTCCAGATCGAGCGAGAGAGCCGCTACTTGAGCAGACCCAGGCGGGCGCCGTCCAGGCCACAGTATGTCGCCTGGGCCGGGTAGCGGGTCTGGCAGACGGGGCAGATCTTGGCCTGCAAGCTGACCATCATGGTGGTCATGTCGGGCGCGGCGGACCCCTGCGCCGCGGTCGGCGGCCCCAGCGGCGCGCCATCGTGGCCGCAGTGCGACACGGTGTCGGGCCAGCGGGTCTGGCAGGTCGGGCAGACCCGGTGCCGCGCTGGGGTCGTTGCGGCGGACGCCGGTGTGGTGGGCGCTGACGCTGGGGGCGTCGACGCAACAAACGCCGGTTGGGCCTCGCTCGGCGCGGGCGCCGATGCGGTGGGGGACGGGACGTGCGGGGCCGCCATGCTGGGCGCTGGCGACGCCGCGCGCGGCGCGGGATCGGCGTCGGTCGGCGCCCCTGCGGCCGGCGGGACAGACGCCCTCGGCCGGTGCGAGAAGGCCGCGTTGAGGGCGGTCGAGGCCGGCCGCCTGCGGTCCAGGCGTCGGGCCGTCCAGGTGATCCAGGCGCCGAGCGCGAGGGCCAGCACCCCGAGCGCTGCGAAGAGCGCGATCACCCAGCCGCTCGGCCCGCCGGGGCTGGCCGGCGGCGCCACTGATGCCGTCAGCGCGAGCCCGTCCTGTGGGGCGATGCCGCCGTCGGCGTCGGGATCGGGCAACCCCGCGGTCCACTCGGGCAGCAGCTCCTCGATGGTGGCGCTGGCCTCAGCGGGGGCGGCCGTGGGCGCGCGGCGCCGGGGGGCCCGCACCGTGACCGTCCAGCGGACCTTGGCCGCGCCAACCTGGGCCTCCACCTCGCCGGTACCGGCGTCCGCCGCCGACGTGTACAGCACGCCCTCGGCGTCGATCCGGCCCACGGTGGCGCGCCAGGTGGGCTTGACCGTCACCGGGCAGCCCTCGGCGTCCGTCGCCCGCGCCGCAAAGCGCAGCCCGCGGCCCGCCCACAGGCGCTGCTTCGCCGCGCCGACGCGGGTCAGCTGAGCCACGGGGCCGGGCGTGCGGCAGCGGTCCAGCGGCGCGACCCGCGCGAGCTGCCAGCGGCCGCTCGACGTGAGCCGGCACTGCGAGCCCTTGAGGGTCCACGCGTACTCAAACCGGTGGGTGACCACCAGCTGGTTGGGATCCCCCGCGTCCAGGCGGGCGTAGCCGTTGACCTGCTTGCTGGTCTCGAGGTTGCGGCAGATCGCGCGATCCCCGGACAGCGCGCCGCGCATGCCGGGCAGCCCGGTGGCGCGGGCGCAGATGCCCGCCTCGAACAGGGCGCGGGTGCGGCCCCCGTGGGCCAGCTCCCCCTGGGCGTTCAGCGTGTAGCGGGCCCCGGCCGGGTCCCGCTCGTTCTGGGGTTGGGGCCCGCAGTCCGGCCCCCACGAGGCGACGTCAACGGTCACCCGGCCGCCGGTGAGGGTGTACTCGCCAGGGGGCACCCCGGCGTACGCGCCGCCGACCCAGATCCACACCAGGAGGAGGCAGAGGCACGATCGCGCCCGACGGGGCGGCAGAGGGTGAGGTGGGGCGGCTGCGCACATGGGGGCCTTGCGGGTGGGGGCCGAGGACACATCGACGCCTGCAAGTGAGCGGCGGGGGCGGCGTCACGAGGGGGCGGTCAAGCCCCGAACCGCACGCCGTTGAGATCCGCGGACCGCGCCAGACCGAGCCAACGCGCCTGACCCGAGCCGCTGCGCCAGCTGCGATGCAGGGCATCGTTGAGGACGCGGCGACGCCTGAGCCGGCGACCCTCGGCGAGGGCGCGGGCGCGCGTCTCACCGTGCTCTCAGAACTTCACCCGCACGGTCTTGCCGCCGCCGACGGTCACCGACTTCGCGCGGCCGCCCACCTTGACGGCGTGCCGGCCGGCCTTCACCCGGATGGCGCGGCGCATGGGCACCTTGCCGCGCATGCGGTTGTCGATGAACACCTTTTCGCCCGGCTGGCCGCCCGTGATCGTGATGTTGCCGAACTGGACCTTCGGGCGCTTCTTCTTCTTGGCGGCCTTGGCCTTGGCCTTGGCCTCCTCGGCCTTGACGCGCTGCTCTTCGGCCTTGGCGGCAGCAGCGGCCTTCTCGTCCTCGATCTGCTGGAGCTGGGCCTTCAGGGCGGCAGCCTCAGCCTTCGCCTTGTCGGCGTCGGCCTGCGCGGCAGCGGTGGCCGCGTCGGCCTTGCTCTTCTCGGCCTCCATGGCCTTGCGGGCGGCGCGCGCCTTCTCAAGCTCGGCCATCGCGGCGGCCTTGTCAGCGGACGCCTCGGCGGCCTTGGCCTTGGCCTCGGCAGCCGCCTCCTGCGCCGCCAGCTTCTCGGCCTCTGCGGCCTTCTTCGCCGCCATCGCGGCGGCCTTGTCGGCCTCGGCGGCCTTCTTGGCGGCCTCGGCGGCCTTCTTGGTCTCCTCGGCCTGCGTCGCCTTCTGCTGAGCCGCCTTGGCCTTCTCCTCGGCCTCGGCGGCCTTCTTGGCCGCGTCGGCCGCCTTGGCGTCCGCGTCGGCCTGCGCCGCCACGGCCTTGGCCTCGTCATCGGTCATCGGCGTGTCGGCGGGCGGGGCGTCGCCACCGTCCGCGGCCTCGTCGCCGCCCTCTGCGGCCTCGTCGCCGCCCTCGGCAGCCTCATCGCCGCCCTCGGCCGTGCCGCCTTCGGGCTTGGCGTCGCCGGCCTCGTCGCCGCCAGCGGCGGCCGCAGGCGTGTCGCCCTCGGGCTTGGCGTCTCCCTCAGCCGGGGCCTCGCCCTCGGGCTGGGCCGCGGGCTCGCCGCCTTCATCCGCCGCCTGCGCGAGCACCGCGGGCGCCGCGCCGGAGGGGGGCGGGGGGCTGTTGCGCATGAACAGGAAGCCCGCGCCGGCCAGACCGGCGAGGATCGCCGCGATCAGGACCGTCGTGAGCGGGCTGGTGGTCCGCCCGGGCGCCGCGATGGCGTCCACCGTCAGCGCGGGGCTGGGGGGGGCGGTCTGCGGCATCATCCCGGTCAACGGGTTCAAAACGACGTGGGGCATGGCGGCCATGAGATCCTCCAGGAAGGCGCGGGCCGAAGCCTGGCGCTGATTTGGGTCCTTCGACAGCGCCCTGAGGGCGACGGCTTCGAGACGAGCAAAGGCTTCGACGTCATCGGCGGACCCGTGCTCGCGGGTGATGGGCGCGGGCTGCGCCGACAGGTGCTTGGTCAACATCTCGACCACGGTGCTGGCCGCGAAGGGCAGCTGGCCCGCGATCATCTGGTAGAGCACAACGCCCAGGGCGTACACGTCCGCGCGGGCGTCGATCTCCTCGCCGCGGATCTGCTCGGGCGCCATGTATTGTGGGGTGCCGAAGATCGCGCCGGCGCGGGTGATGGTCTCCAGGCGATCGCCCCGCGAAGACTGCGTGACCTTGGCGATGCCGAAGTCCAGCACCTTCACGTAGTCGGGCTGCTCACCCAGGGTGATCAGCATGATGTTCTCGGGCTTCAGATCGCGGTGCACGAGGCCCCGGCCGTGGGCCTCGGCGAGGGAGCCACACACCTGGGCCAGGATCGCCACTGTCCGATCGGGCCGTAGCACGGTGCCGTCGCCGAGCACGCGATCGAGGCCCTGGCCCGCCAGCAGCTCCATGGCGATGAACAGCGTGCCGTCATCGTCTTGGCCGAAGTCGTGCACCGTGATGGTGTTGGGGTGGGACAGCTGGCTGGCGGCCTGCGCCTCGCGCTTGAAGCGCTCCACCGCCTGGGCGTCGTCCGCGAGGCTCTGCTTCAAGATCTTCAGCGCGACCTGACGGCCCATGGGCAGCTGCTCGGCTCGAAAGACCTCGCCCATGCCGCCGTCGCCCAGCTTGCCGAGGAGCCGGTAGCGGCCGGCCACCAGCCGGCCTGACCAGGGGTCCGCGGCGGCGGGCCCGACGTCCTCCTCGAACGCGTGGCCACACTCCAGGCAGAAGCGGGCGGCTGGCTCTGCGGTCGCGCCGCAGCTGGGACAGCTCTTCATCAACCCTCCGCCGGCGACGCCGGCCTACGCCGCGCGCGGTGCCCAGCGGCCGTCGCCACCGCACACAACACAGCCGCATGCGCGCACCGACGCAGGTGAGGCGGGCCGGTGCGCGACGCAGATCTACCACCTGATCCGCGCGATGGGAACCGCCGCGGCCCCTCCACCCCCGGATGGGCCGTGACGCGGGCCCTTGCGCTGGGCAGGGCGCGGTGCTAGCGTGCCGTCCAGCATTCCGCGCGCGTGTCATCATTCACGTGCGCTTCCCGCGCCACCGCAGGGATCGAATAGCCCATCGGGCGGCCTGCCCCTCGGGCTATCCGGAACAAACCCGGAGTCGGAACGATTTGAGCCAAGGTAATCGGAAGCGCAGAGGCCGCGGCCGTGGTCGGCCGAGCAACGCCGCTGATCATCAGATCATGGGCGGCCATGACACCGCCGAGGACGCCCGCACATTCTGGGAGCGGTCAAACGCTCGCCTCGGGATGGATCCGGCGGACGCCAACCCGGGCCGCAAGGGCGGTCCCCACCAGCAGGTCGAGATGATCTGCAGCGTGTGTGGCACCGCTGTGATGTGCGACCGCGCGCCCAAGAGCCGCCATGATGTCGTCTGCGGCGACTGCAGCTCAGCGCTCGGTGGGCTGATCCAGGGCGAGGAGCGGTCGGAGGCGAACGCCCTCAAGCGCGTGCTCAACCCCAACCGGAACAAGCGCTACGAGGGCCTGCCTGCGTTCAGCGAAGAGGACCAGGAGGCCATCGCTGAGCTCAAGGCCAAGGCCGACATGGGCAACGGCCGCAGCAGCAACCGCCGCGGGGCGGGCAGCGCGAAGCGCCGACGCCGCAAGCCCGCCGGCAGCCCCCAGGGCGGCTCGAGCAGCGGCCGCGGGAACGGCGGCGGCGGTCGGAGCGGTCGGCGCAGCGGCGGCAGCAACGGGAACGGCGGCGGCAACGGGAACGGCAACGGCGGCAACCGCGCCCCGAGTGGCGGCGGTCAGCCCGCTGAGGGGGGTGAGGGCGGTCGCAAGCGCCGGCGTCGTCGGCGTCGCCGCAGCGAAGAGGGCGGGGGCGGCGCGCCGTCCGCCGGCGCAGCGGCGCCCGCAGCCGAGTAGGCGGCGGCCCGCGAGCGCGCCCCGCTCGCCCGGCTCACCGCCCGCGGCGGGCTGGCCTCGGCGTCCGGGGCGCCTCGGCGCCCTGTCAGTAGCTGGGCGCCGGGTAGCGGGCAGCCAGCCCCTTCACCTCGGCCGCGATCCCAGCCTGGAGCCCGTGGTCGTCGGGCGCCGCCACCACAGCGCTCATCCAGTCAGCCAGCTGTCGCATCTCTGCCGGGCCCATGCCGCGGGTGGTGAGCGCGGGCGTCCCGATGCGGATGCCGCTCGGGTCGAAGGGCTTGCGCGGATCGAAGGGCACGCTGTTGGCGTTGCACACGATGCCGGCGCGCTCGAGGGCTTGCGCCGCGATCTTGCCCGACACCTGCTTGCTGGTCAGATCGATGAGGAGCAGGTGGTTGTCGGTGCCCCCGGAGACCAGGTCGAAGCCGTGGCTGAGCAGCGACGCCCCCAGCACCTGCGCGTTGTGCACGACCTCGGCGGCGTAGGTCTTGAATGCGGGCTGCGCCGCCTCCGCGAGGGCCACCGCCAGCCCGGCGATGGCGTTCTCGTGCGGGCCCCCCTGCAAGCCCGGGAACACCGCGCGGTCGAGGGCCTTGGCGTGCTCAGCCTTGCTCAGGATCATGCCGCCCCGGGGGCCGCGCAGGGTCTTGTGGGTGGTGGTGGTGACGACATCGGCGTGCGGGAAGGGCGACGGGTGGGCGCCGCCGGCCACCAGGCCCGAGATGTGCGCGATGTCGGCCAGCAGCAGGGCGCCGACCTCGTCGGCGATGGCGCGGAACCGCTCGAAGTCGATCAGCCGAGGGTAGGCCGACGCGCCGCAGATGATCAGCTTGGGGCGGTGCTCGCGCGCCAGCTCGGCGACCTGATCGAAGTCGATGCGGCCGGTGTCGCGGCGCACGCCGTACTGCACGGCGTTGTAGAACTTGCCCGAGATGGTCACCTTCCACCCGTGGGTGAGGTGGCCGCCGTGGGGCAGGCTCATGCTCAGGATCGTGTCGCCGGCCGACAGGAGGCCGAAGTACACCGCGAGGTTGGCCGGCGAGCCCGAGTAGGGCTGCACGTTGGCGTGCTCGGCCCCAAACACGGACTTGGCGCGGTTGAGGGTCAAGGTCTCCAGGGCGTCGACGTGGGCCTGACCCTGGTAGTATCGACGGCCCGGGTAGCCCTCGCTGTACTTGTTGGCGAAGGCCCCGGCGGTGGCCGCGAGCACGGCCGCCGACGCATAGTTCTCAGAGGGGATGAGCCGCAGGGTGTCCTGCTGTCGGGTCGCCTCGAGGGCCATGAGGGCCGCGACCTCAGGGTCGACGTCGCGGATGAGTTGCAGGTCCATGGGTTGACTCCTTCGCCCCCCAGGGGGCCAGACGCGGGCGAATCTCTAGCACCTGGATCGACTCGCTCACAACCACCGGCGCAGACGGCCCCCGGAATGTGATAGGAATCCCGCGCCGCCCGCAGGCGCGGGCAGGAGGACGTGGGATTGAGTGAGCGGCAGAGCCGACGCCGGGGCATGGGGTGCCTGTTTGGGGCCCTGATCATGTCTGCGGGTCTGGGCGTGCTTGGGCTGGGGCTGGCGGGGATCGTCGGCGGGAGCGCGCCCGGCAGCGTGCTCCGTGAGATCGAGAGCCCGCGGGACGACGCGAAGGGCCGCGTGGCCGTGGTCGAGCTCAGCGGGGTCATGCTGGACGGGCCCAACGGCATGGGCCGGCGGGGCATCACCCGCACGGCCCTGGAGCTGCTGGAGGTGGTGCGCCTCGACGACGAGATCAAGGGCGTCCTGCTGCTGCTCGATACGCCGGGCGGCTCGGTCACCGACGCCGATCTGATCCACCGCAAGGTGCTGGCGCTGCAGGCCAAGAACAAGAAGGTCGTGGTGCTGATGGGCGACGTCTGCGCCTCGGGGGGCTACTACGTGGCCGCCGCGGCCGACGAGATCTGGGCCCAGCCGACCACCATCACCGGCAGCATCGGGGTGATCATCCAGACCCTCAACGTGCACGGGCTGATGGCCAAGATCGGCATCACCGATGAGTCCATCGCCTCGGGCGCCAACAAGCAGCTCCTGAGCCCGACCCGCCCCGTGAGCGCCGGGCAGCGGGCCCTGATGCAGGGCGTGGTGGATGAGCTGTACGAG
>JAUHVS010000197.1 GCA_030424955.1 bacterium
CGGCTCGGTGGACGCCAAGCACATGGCCCCCGGCAGCGTGTCGGCGTCGGTCATGGACTACGTGTCGAGCTGGGAAGAGGCCGGCGCCGGCCGCGGCTGGGGCGGCTATGACAAGGCCGCGCTGACCTGGATCTACGGCGACGCCAGCCAGCGCGAGGCGGCCATGGCGCAGGACTTCCTGTACTGCACCGACGAGCACCGCATCTTGTCGCCGCTGTGCACCGCCCACGACCTGGGCATCACGCCGTCGCAGATCGTGCTCAACGCCATCGAGCGCTACGACTGGCTGTACACGCTGCGCAACCGCCGCGCCTACCGCACCTTCTGGGACACCAGCAGCTATGTGGGCTCGGTCTACGGCGCGCTGTTCGACATCCACCGCATGTGGCACCTGGCCCTGTTCGACTGGGGCGGCGGCGGCGTGCAGGAGATGCTCAAGCGCCTCGACCAGGTGGGCGGCGCCGACGTGCGCACCGATCAGGCCTACGACGAGATCGCGACGGACTTCTACAACGACGTCTCGGCGGCCACGGGCATGCTGATCGCCTTCTACGACGCGATCATCAACCAGCCCGCGAGCTTCCGGAACTACCAGACGGAGTACGACCCCTTCTACGGCGACATCCTCCGCATGGGGATCATCATCGACAAGCTGTTCGCCACCGTCGGCTTCATGGACCTGCAGGACGTCTACTACAGCCCCAACGTGGCCACCTACGTGTCGCTGTGGGACGCCCCCTTCGGCACCCAGAACGCCGCGCTCTCCCAGCGCGTGCTCGACGGCATGCTGGGCGCCAACTACGACACCTTCCCGTGGTTCAAGTACTACGCGCTCAACATCTTCGCGGCCGTCACCAACACCAACCTGGTGGGCTCGGTGGACGCGAAGGAGCGCATCGCCATCGAGCGCTTCGACAACCGCATGGAGCTCACCGAGATCTACGGCGAGGCGGCCATCGAGTTCGCGACCCAGGGCGACAACCCGCAGCAGACCTTCGTGTGGGCCGGCGAGCAGTTCGTCTACACCTACCTGCCGGACCGCAACTGGCACCTGGTGGCCCGCAAGAGCCGCAGCCCGGTGAGCTACCAGTACCTGCGCGAGTACAACGAGTCCCTCAACGCGGGGGCGGACGACAGCCTCGACAACTACGGGCTGAAGATCCTGCTGGCGTACCACGAGTACTTCAACAATTTCGTTGGGTTCTAAGATGTTGCGGCGCCCACAACGCCCCTTGGCGTGGGCCACCCTGGCGCTCTGCTTGAGCGCGTCAGGGGCCTACGCCCAGGGCCTGCAGACCACGCAGGACGACGCCCGCAAAGCGGTCGGCGAGGCGTTCCCGGTGCGCGTGCTGGGGCTCGCCCAGTTCAGCGCGCCGGCGGCCGTCGACGACGATCCCGCCAACGACCTGCAGGCGGCCTACCTGCTGCGGGTCACCTACACCCTCAACCCCACCTTCAGCGTGTGGGTCGCGGGGGGCGTGAGCCAGCGGTTCTTCCAGGCGAACGAGGTCACCTGTGGCGATCTGCGGGCCCTGCCCAACTACATGGCCTCGGAGTGCAACGGCCTGCCGGACGACGTCTGGGATCCCACGCACCACACCGAGGAGGCCGCCGGGGCCTTCGAGCTGCTCGACACCGTGCTGGCCGGGGTGGCCCGCACGCCGGTCAAGCTGAGCGAGGATCTCACCCTGCGGATCATGCACGAGCTGGCGGCCATCCTGCCCACCAGCCGCATCAGCAAGGCCCAGGACCTGTACGCCGCGGCGCGCTACCGCACCCGGTTCTTGCTGCCCAACGTGCTGCCGAACCTGACCGTGCTGGCGATCCCGCGGGTGAGCTACCGGTTCCACCGCTACGCCGAGGCCGCGGGCCAGAGCGGGCCGGCCATCACCCAGCTGGACGTGGGGGCCCGGGTGGGCGCCGACTACAGCCTGCCGGTGAGCATGGGCGTCGGCGCCTCGGCCGGCACCCGGTACCTGAGGCGCTACGCGAACCGCGAGGGCGACGCGCGCTGGCTGCAGACCTGGGACTACGAGGCCCACCTGACCTACAGCCCGCTGGCGTGGCTGAACTTCGGGCTGGGCCTGGAGCACGGGGAGCCCGTGATCCGCAACGGCGTGCGCAACATCGACCTGTTCGATCGCGACCGCACCCGCTACACGTTCACGGCCCTGGCCACCTACTGAGCGTGTCGGGCGTGGCCCATCGGGCCGCGCCCCACCCCCCACCCTCACACCCCGTCACAGACCCACCGCGGCCCGCGGCGGATCAGCTGGCGGCGGCGGGCTCGTCGCTGGGCGGCGGCGGCACCTGGCCGCGCTCGCGGGCCTTGTCGCTGTAGGGGAACTCGGCCTTGCCGGCGATCCACAGCAGATCCTCGAGGATCAGGTAGATGGCGGGCACCACCAGCAAGATCAGGAAGGTGGCGGCCAGCACGCCGAAGCCCAGGCTGATGGCCATGGGGATCAGGAAGCGCGCCTGCACCGAGGTCTCGAAGATCATCGGCATGAGGCCGAAGAAGGTGGTCAGCGAGGTGAGCAGGATCGGCCGGAAGCGGCGGATCGCCCCGCGCACCACGGCCTCGAAGGTGTCGAGGCCGTCGTTCTCTCTCAGCTCGTTGATGGCCACCACCATGATCAGGCTGTCGTTCACCACGATCCCGGCCAGGGCCACGATGCCCATGATGCTGATGAAGCTCAGGTCGTAGCCCAGCAGCAGGTGGCCCGCGATGGCGCCGATGATGCCGAAGGGGATCGCCGACATGATGATGATGGGCTGCAGGTAGCTGCCGAAGGGCACGGCGAGCAGGGCGTAGATGACGAACAGCGCCATCAAGAAGCCGATGCGCAGGGCGCCGAAGCTCTCGCGGCGGTCCTTGTTGGAGCCCTCGAACTCGTAGGTCAGCCCCGGCACGTCTGCCAGCAGGGTGGGCATGATGTCGGCCTTCACCGCCGCCAGGATCTTCTCGGCGTTGCCGCCCTCGTTCACGTCGCCGGTGACGTGGATCACCCGGCGGCCGTCCTCGCGCTGGATCTCGGTGTAGGCGGTGCCCGGGTGCACCGTGGCGGCCTCGCTGAGGGGCAGCTCCACGCCCGAGGGCGCGCGCAGCATGAGGTTCTCGAAGCTCGCCAGGGTCTCGCGGTCCACCTCGGGCAGCCGCACCATCACCTTGACCTCGTCGCGGCCGCGCTGCTGCCGCAGGGCCTCGGCGCCGAAGAAGGTGTCGCGCAGCTGCCGGGCCACCAGGGCCTCGGTGAGGCCGGCGGCCTGCGCGGCGGGCTTGAGCTTGATGTCGAGCTGGCGCTTGCCGCCCGCCACCCCGTCGTCGATGTCGGCCGCGCCGTCGAAGCCCCGCAGGGCCTCGGCGAGGCGCCGGGCGGCCCCCTCGAGCACCTGGGTGTCGCGGTGGCTGAGCACCACGTCGATGGGGTTGCCGCCGCCGGTGCGCAGGGCGCCGCTGAAGGTCAGCGACTTGAGCCCCATCAGGCCGCGGTTGGCCTCGCGCCAGCGGTTGGCGATCTCGGTGCTGCGCACCGAGCGATCCCCCGCGGGCACCATGCGCACGGCGACGTCCACCAGGTGGCTGCCCCCCACACCGGTGACCGCACCGCCGGGGCCGCCGCCCATGGCCAGGGCCTGCCCCACCGACGCGTACAGGCCGCGGCTGAGTTTGTCCTCGCCGCCGGCCTCGTCGAGGATCTTGCGCACGCTCGCCACGAGCTGATCGCGCACCTTCACGGTCTCTTCCACCGGCGTGCCGACGGGCAGCCGCGCGCTGGCGGTCACCACGTCGCCCTCCACCTTCGGCATGAAGGTGAACTCCAGGTGCCCACCGGCGACCACGCCCACGGTGCTCGCGAGCAGGGCGATGGCCACGGCCAGCGACAGGTAGCGGTTGCGCGTCGCGAAGCGCAGGGCCGGCTGGTACAGGTCGTAGATGAAGCGGTGCAGGGCCCCGCTGAACAGCTTGCGGAAGGCCTCGGGCACCACCATCAGCTTGCGGACGAAGCGGTTGGTGCTGGGCTGGGAGTGGGCCAGGTGGGCCGGCAGCACGAACAGCGACTCGATGAGGGACACCGCGATCACCGCCACCACGATGGCGGGGATGTTGCGCATGAACTTGCCGCTGGTGCCGGGCACGAAGAACAGCGGGCTGAAGGCCGCGATGGTGGTCAGCACGGCGAAGACCACCGGCACCGACACCTGCTTGGCGCCGGCGATGGCGGCCTCCATGGCCGGCACGCCCTTCATCTTCAGCTCGTAGATGTTCTCGCCGACGACGATGGCGTCATCGACCACGATGCCCAGGGTCACGATGAAGGCGAACAGGCTGATCATGTTCACCGACACGTCCATGGCCGGCATCAGCAGGAACGCGCCCATGAACGAGATGGGGATGCCCAGCATCACCCAGAAGGCGAGCTTGATCTCGAGGAACAGCGCCAGGGCCAGGAACACCAGCACCAGGCCCATCTTGGCGTTGCGCATCAGCAGGTCGATGCGGTCGGCCAGGATCTCGGAGCGGTCGTTCCAGGTGTCCACCTTGAGGCCCGCCGGCAGCTCCTCGGCCAGGGCCTGCGCGTAGGCGTGCACCGCCGCCGCGACCTCGATGGGGGTCTGATCCCCCACCCGGTAGACGTCCACCTGCACCGCCGACTGGCCGTTGTAGGTGGCGATGACGTCCTCATCGACGAAGCCGTCTTTGACGTGCGCCAGATCGGTGACCCGCAGCACGGCGCCGCCGGGCGCCGACTTCACGGCGATCTGCGAGAACTCGCTGCCGTAGTCCCGGCGCTCCCGGGTGCGCAGCAGGGTCTCGCCGCCCTTGGCCTTGATGCTGCCCGCCGGCAGGTCGATGGACGACCGCCGGATGGCCTCCGCCACCGCGCTCAGGGTCAGGCCGTGGGCGCGCAGGGCGCGCTGCGAGATCTCGATGGCGATCTCGCGGGCCCGCACCCCCACCAGCTCCACCTGGGTGACGTCGCGGCTCTGCAGCACCTCGTCGCGGGCCTTCTCGACCAGCGTGCGCAGGGTCGCCTCGTCGTGATCGCCATAGATCACCAACGAGATGACCTTGTTGCGGGCCAGGAACAGGCTGGTGACGGGCGCCTCGGCGTCCACAGGGAAGCTGGCGATGCGGTCCACCGCGGCCTTGATGTCCGACAGGGCCTTGCCGCCGTCGGTGCCGTCGATGAGCTCGATGTTGATGGCCGCCACGCCCTCCAGCGCCCGGCTGGTGACCTTCTTGACGCCGTCGAGGCCGCGCACGCCCTCCTCGACCACCATCACGATGCCCTGCTCGACCTCTTCAGGGCTGGCGCCCGGGTAGGGCACGCTCACGTTGACGAGGTCCAGGGTGAACTCGGGGAAGACCTCTTGCTTGACCTGGCCCACCATCACGAAGCCGCCGATGAGCAGCACGCCCATCAGCAGGTTCGAGGCGACCGGGTTGCGGGCCATCCACGCCACGGCGCCCCGCCGCTGCAGCTTGCGGAGGCGCTCCGGGTTCATCGGATCACCTCAGCGCGGCTGGCGGGGCGCGCGGCCGACGCGGGCGTGGCGGCCCCCGCCTTGATGGGGCGCGGCTTGGCGGGGCTGGCCTCGGCGGGCGCGTCGCCCACCCGGCGCAGGGGCATGCCCGGCACCGGGGTGGCGAGGCGGCTGGTGATCAGCTGCTCGCCCGCCGTGAGGCCCTTGGTGACCAGCACGCTCTCGCGCAGGCGGCGGCCGATCTCGACGGGGCGCACCTCCAGCTTGCCGTCGGCGTAGATCCACACCACGTCGCCCTCCTGCAGGGCCTGCCGCGGCACCTCCACCACGTCGCGCAGGTGCTTGCCGGTGAAGGCGACCTCCACGAAGGCCCCCAGCAGCAGGGGCGGCGCGCCGCTGGTGAGGCCCAGGGGATCGTCGATCTGCACCATCACCCGGGCCAGCCGGCCCACGGGATCCAGATCGCCCAGCAGCCGGATGACCTTGCCCTCGCGCTCGACGACCCCGTCGCCGGTGTCGAGGCGCACGGTGACGGCCGAGCCCTGCGCTTCGGGGGTCTTGGGGATCGTCAGCCACTTGAGATCGGCCAGCGGCACGCTGACCTGCACCCAGAAGGCGTCGGTGCCCACCAGGCGGGCCACCTGCGCGCCGGGGCTGACCACCTGGCCGATGTCGACGTTCTCTTGCAGCACCAGGGCGTTGAAGGGCGCCTTGAGCTCGGCGCGGGCCACGTTCAGGCGCGCCTGCCGCAGGGCCGCGTTGGCGGCGTCGATCTGCGCCTGGGCCTGGGCGAGCTGGGGCTCGCGCAGGGCGCGGGCCTTCGCGCTGGCGTCCGCCTTCTCGCGGCGGCCGGCGGGCAGCATGCTCCACTCGCGCTTCGCGATGGCCTGCCGGCCGCGCTCCAGCTCGAGGGTCTGGCGGGCCTGCTCCACCTGGGTGCGGGCCTGGGCCACCCCCAGCCGGTAGTCGGCGTCCTCGATGCGCACCAGGGTGGTGTCGGCCGGCAGGCGCCCGCCGGGCACCAGCTCGCTGTGCACCGACAGCACCTTCCCCGAGATCTGCGGCTGCAGCACCACCTCGCGGGCGGCGATGACCGTGCCCTGCGCGCGCAGGGTCAGCCGGCGGTCGACGGTGCCCACCGGCTGCACCTCGACCAGCGCGCCCGGGTGGGCGACGGCGGTCTTGCCGGCGGTGGGCCGGGCCTTCACGAGCTTGCGCGCGACGCCGATCCCCAGGCCGATGACCACGAGGGGCAGCAGAATGCGCAGAGCGATGCGGAGCTTGTCCACGGGGTCTCCTCGGTGTCTCAGGGCTTCGGGGCGCGGGCGATGGGGTCGCGCTCGACCCCACCCAACACCTCGCGCCAGTCGCCGCCCAGGGCGCGGTAGAGCTGGATGCGATCACTGATGAGCTGGCGGCGCACCGACAGCAGGCCCTGCTCGAGGGCCTGCACCGAGCGCACCGCCGTGATGACGGGCAGGTAGTCCGACACGCCCTCCAGGTAGCGGGCGCGGCTGTCCTCGAGCAGGCGCTGGGCGAGCTCGAGCTGGCGGTTGAGCCGCTCGAAGTGCTCGCGGCGCCGCACCTCTTGCACGAGGGCGTCCTCGACCTCGCGCAGGGCGGTGAGGCTGGCCCCGGCCAGGGCCGCGATGCGCTCGCGGAGCGCCGCCTGGGCGCGGGCCTGCTCGGCGCTCAGGCGCCCGCCGTCCCACACGGTGCCGGCGACGTTCGCCGCCAGCGACCAGATGTAGCCCTGGAAGAAGGTGGCGATGTCGTCGAAGGCCTGCAGGCCCAGGCTGCCGCTCAGCGACAGGGTGGGCAGCCGGCTGGCGATGGCCACCGCGATGCGGTGATCGGCGGCCTCCAGCCGGGCCTGGGCCGCGGCCACGTCGGGGCGCTGGGCGAGCACCTTGCCGGGCACCGGCAGCGCCGGCAGCGGCGGGGGCTCGGGCAGGGCGGCCGCCGTGGCGATGTCGCCGCCCGGCAGGTCGCGGGCCACCACCAGCAGCTGGTTCTCGAGCAGCTGGATGCGGGCCTCGATGAGCGGCAGCTGGGCCTCGCCCTGGGCGAGCTGGCTCTCTTGCTGGAGCACGTCCACCGAGGTGGCCAGGCCGTTCTCGAAGCGCAGCCGCAGCAGCTCCAGCAGCTCGGCGTTGGTGGCGTTCTGCGCCTCGATGAGGCCCTTGAGCGCCCGCTGCTCGATGAGGTTGAACCAGCTGTCGGCCACCGAGGCCGTCAGGGTCATGGCCAGGGCCTGCAGCTGGTACTGCGCGTTGCGCAGATCGGCCTCGGCCGCCAGCCCGCCGTGCTTGACCCGCCCCCAGATGTCGAGCTCGTAGCTGACGTCCAGCGAGGCGGTGAAGGTGTCGTTGGTGATCTCGAGGGGCCCGCCGCCGCCCGGCGCGTTGGCGCCCAGGTTGAGCAGCCGCTTCGAGCGCGAGGCGCCGCCGCCCACCCCCACCCGAGGCCACCAGCCGCCCTTCGCCGCCGCCACGCCGGCCTTGGCCTGGTCCACCAGGGCCACCGCCTGCTCCAGGTCGAGGTTGCGGCTCAGCAGCCGCTGCACCAGGGCGTCCAGGCCGGGATCGCCCAGGGCCGTCCACCACCGCGAGGGCGCCGCCTGCTCACCGCCCGGCCCACCCCGGAAGGCCTCGGGCGCCGCGATGGGCACGTCGTCGGGCTTTCGCAGGGTGTGCGGGTTGCACCCGACCACCGCGCCGGTGAGGGCGAAGGCGAGCGTGGGGAGGCGGAGTCGGGTCACGCGGTGCTCCTGGCGGTCGGGCGCAGCATAAGGCCGCAGGGGTTTTGCCACCGATGGGCCAACGGGGGCCAGTGTGACAGCCGGCGCAGGCGGGTTGGGCACGGCTCCGAGGCTAGGGGGCCACGGTTTCACCCCATTCGAGCGCGTGTGAAGATTCGTGAACAGCGGGCGAGGATTCAGCCGGATGGGCCGCCCACCAGGCCCGCGCCTGCGCCGCGCCCCAGCCGTCGACGGGGCCGAGGGCGTCGAGGGCGTCCGCCAGGGCCCGCGCGTCGGCGAAGCGATCGGCCGGCGCCTTGGCGAGGCAGCGGGTCACGATGGCGTCGAGGGCCGGCGGCACGCCCCGCACCCAGTCGCTGGCGGCGTCCGGGGGATCGCGCAGGTGCGCGGCCACCATGGCGGCGGCGTTGCTGGCCTCGAACACCGCCCGCCCGGTGAGCAGCCAGAAGGCCACACAGCCCACGGCGTACAGATCGGTGCGGCCGTCGGGGGGCGCGCCCAGGGCCAGCTCAGGGGCCATGAAGGCCGGCGTACCCGCCAGCCCGCCCTCCCGGGTGACGCCGTCGGCCGGCTGCGGATCGCTCACGCGCACCAGCCCGAAGTCGAGCACCTTCA
>JAUHVS010000198.1 GCA_030424955.1 bacterium
GAACCGACCCGGCTGCCCCAGCGCTCACCCTTTGGGCGCTGGGGGCCGATGTGGACGCACCCGCTCAGGCGGATCAGGCCCGATACCCCTATGGGGGCGCTCGAACGCATCTCTATCACCCGACGGCGTGCACTCTCCGGAGCCCGCCGTCATTGGCCCACAGGCGCCTTGTCATGTTGCTCTTGCTGGCCATCGCCGCCGGTTTCTTTACTGTCTACCTACTCGTCCAGAGCCTTCGCCCGTTGACGGAGCGGGGGGTCGTGACCGCTGAGGACTGGCAGCGGGTGGAGGATGAGTCGGTGGATCTGCTGCTGCGGCGCGACCGACTCATCGCTGAGCTCCGTGACCTGGAGTTCGAGGCCTCCCTCGACAAGATCGCGGGTCGCGATCTCGAGGAGCTGCGCGCCCGGTACGCCGCGGAGGCCCTCGAGGTGGACCGCCGCCTGCAAGCGCAGACCGCTGACTACCAGGGCGCCATCGACGCCGCGGTCGATGAGCGGCTGACCGCCCCGGCCAAGGGCGCCACGGCCGCTGGGGCCGCGGGCGTGCCGGACGCAGCGGCGGCGGACGCGGGCACCGCGAGAGGTGCAAGCGCCGAGGCCGCCACCCCAAAGGCGCCGGCGGCCACCTCCCCTGAGGTCGCGCCGGAGGACGGGCAGGCCGCCATCGTCTGTGGCGCCTGCAGCGCCAGCCTGCCCGGGGACGCTCGCTTCTGTGATCAGTGTGGGGCCCGCGCGACCGCGTGCCCCGAGTGCAAGGCCGACAACCGCCCGGGCGCCCGCTTCTGCAAGGGCTGTGGGCACGACCTGTCAGGCGCTGCTGAGGAGGCCAAGGCATGATGCGCGCGCTGTGGGTGTCGATGATGACGGTCGCGGTCGCGACCATCGGGCTGTCGGGTACCGCCCTGGCCCAGGTGGAGGCAGCGGCTGCCGCCGGCGGCGGCGGCTTGCCCCCGTTCCTCGCCAAGATGAAGCGCCATGACGGCTTGGTGAAGGTGAGCCGCAAAGGCGCCGATGGTGCGGCCGCTCCGGTCGGCGCCGGTGTCGAGGTCGGCATCAGCGTGCTCGCGGGGGGGGCCAAGGTGCGCGACTACTGGGTCGCCACCGGTGACAACGGCGAGGCGCTGTTCCGGGGCATCCCGTCGAACCCGGAAGTGCAAGGGTCGATGCGCTACCAGGTGATGGTCGACAGCGGGGGCGTACGCTTCCCGTTCGCGTTCAATGGCGTGCCTGGCGAGGGCTCGAGCATTGAGGTCGAGGTCCCCGAGGTCACCACGGACACCCAGGGCGTCGTGCTGGTGCACGACTTCATCGAGATGTTCCCCGACGAAGAGGCCCTGGTGGTCCGCCACCAGATGAGCCTGCTGAACGAGGGCAGCAGCGCGGTGAACCTGGGGGCGCTGCCCGGCGGCGGGTTGAAGCTGCCGTGCCCCGCGGGCGCGAAGCACCCGTCGGTGCATGACGAGCATGACCCGCTGGTCGAAGCCCTCGGCACCGACGTGTGGTACCGCGGCGCGCTCCTCCCAGGCGGCACCCCGGCGCAGATCAGCGTCGTCTACACGGTGCCCTACGACACCTCGACCTTCGAGTTCGTGCAGCGGCTGCCCATCCCGTCGCGGATCGGCGTCATCGTGGTCCCGCGTGACAAGCAGAAGGGCCACCGCCAGGCGTTCCCCCTGACGCTTCAGACCCGCGGTGGCCTCGGCTCGGTGAGCGAGACCAAGACCGACGGCGACCGCACCTTCCAGGTGCTCCGGGGCGAAGGCGTCACCTTGGGGCCGGACGAGCCGCTGCAGTTCGTGGTGTCGGGTCTGCCCTCGGGCAGCCGGACGCCGCGCTTCCTGCTGTTGGCGGCGATGCTCGGCATCCTCGCCTGGGTCGTGTTTGGTTTCCGGAGCCGTGGCGGCGAGCAGCGGCTCTCGCGCGCTCACCTTGTGATAGAGCGCGACCGCCTGATCCGCACCCTGGCGCGCATGCGGAAGGCGACCGAGCGCGGCAAGCTGTCGAAGAACCGCTTCGAGAAGGAGCAGGAGGCCATCACGGCGCGCCTCGTGTCGCTGTACCGTGCGATCGATCGGGTGGAGAAGCAGTGACCTCCGCGGCCGAGGCGGGCCTGCTTCGGGTCGAGGGCCTGGGCCGCGCCTACGACGATCACTACGCGCTGGTGGATCTCGACGCCGAGTTCCCCCCCGGGTCCGTCACCGCGCTGCTGGGGCCCAATGGGGCAGGGAAGTCGACGCTGATCGGCATCCTGTCGACCCGACAGTCTGCGACCGAGGGGCGGGTCTACTTCGACGGTCGTCGGGTCGCAGACTCCGCCAGCATGCGCCAGCGGATCGGCTTCGTCGGGCACCGCACGATGGTCTACAGCGAGCTGACGGCCCGCGAGAACCTGCAGTTCTTCGCCCGCATGTTTGGCTTGGTGTCGCCCGATGACGCCATCGACGCCCTGCTCGATCGGGTCGGCCTCATGCGCGACAAGGATCGGCCGGTCAACGGCTTCAGCCGAGGGATGTCCCAGCGGCTGACCCTGGCGCGGGCGCTGCTCCCCAAGCCTTCCATTTTGCTGCTGGATGAGCCGCTGACCGGGCTCGACCAGGCCGGCGTTCGGCTCGCGTTGACCCTCTTCCGCGAGGCGCGGGACGCCGGCGCCGTGCTCATCATGGCGAGCCATGATCTCGTCGCCACCAGCAAGCTCGCCGACCGCGCGCTGATCTTGAGCAGCGGCCGCAAGCGCTTCGAGGGCGCCACCGGCGAGGACCTCGCGGCGGTGTACGCTGAGTGTATTGGGGAGGCGGCATGAGCGGCGCGGCGCCGGGCTATGTGGCCATCCTGAGCGCGGTCCTGGTGAAGGATCTGCGCGCTGAGCTGCGCTCGAAGGAGACCCTGGCCACCATGGGCCTCTTCGGGCTGGTCATGACCTTCATCCTCGCGTTCGGCTTCACCGCCGATCCAGCGACCAACCGCCGGGTCATCCCCGGGGCGCTGTGGATCGCGTTGCTGTTCGCGGGCACGTTGGGCGTGGGCCGGACCTTCGCCCGTGAGGCCAAGGACGACGCCTTCAGCGCGCTGATCCTGTCGCCCGCGCCGCGCTCCGCTGTGCTGCTGGCGAAGATGATCGTCAACTTCTGCCTGTCCCTCAGCGTGATGGTCTTGGTCACGCCGCTGCTCGCGATCATGCTGCGCGTGGATCTGCTGCCGAGCCTGGGCCCCATCATGTTGATGCTCGCCCTCGGCGCGGGCGGGTTCGCCGTCGTCGGCACGCCGCTGGCGGTGATGGCGGTCAACGCCCGCTTCGCCGAGGTGCTGCTGCCGATGGTCGTCTTCCCCATGGTGTCGCCGGTGCTCATCGGTGGCGTCAAAGGCACCAGCGTGATACTCGGCACCACCTTTGGCGATGATGGGGTGGGGGGCTGGATTCAGCTGATGCTGGCCTTTGACGTGGCCTTCGGTGTCGGTGGGTTGTTCCTCTTCGAGCGCATGGTGACCGAATGAAGTTGTTCCCCGTGATGGCCGTGGTGGGGGCCGCCGCAGTGGCGGCTGCGCACTATCTGACCTTCATCGTGGCGCCGATGGAGCGCACGATGGGTGCGGCACAGCGCATCTTCTACTTCCACGTGCCGAGCGCCTGGCTGTGCTACCTGGGCTTCATCCTGGGGTTCGTCGGCAGCATCGTCTACCTGTACAACCGCAAGGCCAAGGCCGACGCCTTCGCCCTGGCCGCTGTCGAGGTGGGGCTGTGCTTCGGCCTCATCGTGCTGCTGACCGGGCCGCTGTGGGCGCGCGCGGCCTGGGGCGTGTGGTGGAAGTGGGAGCCGCGGCTCACGAGCATGGCGCTGCTGTTCTTGATCTTCGCGGCCTACTGGGTGCTCCGCAGCTTCGGCGGCCGCGGGGAGGGCGTGCGTCGCTTCGCCGCGGTGCTGGCGGTGTTTGGCGCGCCCAACATCCTGTTCGTGCACGTGGCCGTGAAGAAGTGGCGGGGGGATCACCCCGACATGGTCGTGAGCAATGGGCTCACGAGCGACATGCGGCTGGCGCTGTACCCGAGCCTGTTGGCCCTGCTCATCGTGTTTTTCCTGTTGCTCCATCTGCGCTACCGCGCGCACCGCGACGCGCTGACCGTGCAGGCCATCCGCCGGCGCCTCGCGCGGCTGAGGGGGATCTGATGACCGTAAAGACCATGGCCCGCGCCGCGGCGGTGTCCCTCGGGCTGGCGCTCCTGGCGCCCGCGCTCGCGCAGGACGCACCGCCCGAGGCCGCCAAGACCGCCTTCGAGAAGACCGAGCGCCTCGAGAACCTGCGCTACCGTCACCTGTGGATCGCGTACGGCACCATCTGGCTGGTCGTGTTCGGCTTTGCCTTTCGCACCTGGCAGCGCAGCGAGCGCACCGCCAAGGAGCTGGACGATCTGAAGAGCCGCCTTGCGGATCTGGAGGGACGCAATGGGTAACCTGATGGTGGCGCCGCCACCCACCCACCTCGTGTACATCCCCGCTTGCATCCTGGTGGGGATCGTCATCGGCTTCCTGCTGGGTCGTAAGGCCGGGCAACGTGAGGGCCAGGCCGACTTCTTGGCCAAGGACGACGACGATCTGCTTTGATGGGTTGACCGCCCGTCGGAGCACGATGCACGCCCGCTCTCATTGCGCCTGTGCCCGCCACCTGCTCATGGTGTGCGCGCTGCTGGGCGGCTTGCTGCCGCTCGCCGGCTGGGCGCGCGCGCCGAAGCCCACCAAGCCATCACGAATGACGGCCGCCATGGAGCGCGCCCTCGCGCTGCCTGTGCAGGCGGCGCGGGAGGCTGCCATCCAGGAGGCGCTGCCGGCCGCGTCCGCCCATGGACAGGCCGTCGCGGCGCTCGCTCGGGGCCTGCTGGCGTACCGGCAGGGCCAGTGGATCACCGCTGAGCGGCTGCTGCGCGCTGCGAGCCGATCACCCGCGCTGGCCCTCGCCGACCAGGCCCAGTTCTTCTATGCGGAGTCACTGTTCCATCAGGGGCGCTACGTCGAGGCGCGAGGGGCGCTCGCCGCGCTGCTGGCGGCCCACCCGTACTCCGACTGGAGACACCGGGCGGGGGCGCGCATGGCCGACATCGACCTCGTCAGGCCCGAGACCGCGCGCCGGGGCATCAAGGCGCTGCGGGCGCTCTTGAAGGCCGCGCCGGACTATCCGCACCCTGCGGCCGCGCGGCTGGCCATGGGGGAGGCAGAGCTGCGGACCGGGCGGCTGAAGGCGGCCGCGACGACCTTGTCTGGGGTGGTGCGCTGGTCGCCCACCGATCCGCTGGCCCATGTCGCGGGGCGGCACCTGGCGGCCCTCGCGGCGCAGGGCACGCGGCCGACGCCCGAGAGCCCTGCCGAGACCCTCGCCCGCTGCACGGTGCTGCGCCGGCAGAAGGCCTGGACCGCCGCCCTTCAGGATCTGCAGCGCCTGCTGACCGATCCGCGGGCCGACGAGGCCCTGCGGACGGCGGCGCGCTACCAGATCGGCCGAGCGCTCTACCAGATGGAGCTGTTCCCCGAGGCGCGGGCCACCTTCGAGGCGATCCAAACCAACGCCCGTCGGGCCAGCTGGCGCCGGCGCGCACAGCGCTGGGGGGCCTACACGCTCGAGCGCCTGGGCCGCTTTGAGGAAGCGGCTGCCGCGCTGCTGGACGCCCGCGGTGATCCTGAGAAGCCGACAGCGGAGACGGTGTCGAAGATCGCCTGGCTGTACTTCAACGGGGCGCAGTACGAGAAGGCCGCCGAGTGGTTCGACACCCTCGCCAGCCGAGGCGGCACTTGGGCGCGTCAGGGTCGCTTCTGGCGGGTCTGGCTCGCGTACCGGCTTGGGGACTATGCCGCTGCGCTGAGCGGCTTCAAGGCGCTGCAGGCCCGCACCCGCACCCGGCCCGAGCGCTATGGCTATTGGGTCGGGCGCACGCTGGCCAATCAAGGCGAGATCGACGCGGCCGCCGACACCTGGCGGGGCATCATCCGGTCGGCGCCGCTGTCGTACTACGCCTACCAGGCCCGCGCGCGCCTGATCGATCTGGGGCAGCGCCTTGATCCTGAGCCCACCGGCGTCGGTGATCCCGAGGACGCTGACGGCGAGCTCGACGGTGGAGACACCGACTGCGAAGCGTCCGATGAAGACTGCGAGGCGGTGCCAGCCGAGGGGGCTGGGGCCGCCGTCGGGGCGTCGGCGCCGACGGCCGCGGCCGACGCTTCTGGCGCGGCTGTTGAGGCGACCGAGGACGCGGGCGCCGTAGATCCGGACGCGGCCGGTGGCGGGGGGCCGGCCACCAACGGCCTGGGAGGCGCGGGCGGTGAGGCCGCTGTCGGGCCGCCGGCCGTCACCGGACGGCCCGAGCTGGACGCCCTCGCTGGGCTCGCCGCCGGGTGGGGTGACGCCTTGCCGGGTCTGGTGGCGGCGTACGAGCTCGCTGCCCTGGGCGAGACGGCGCAGGCCGCCCTGCGGCTGCGGGCGGTGCGGGATGAGTGGTTGGCCTACCGGCGGGCGAGCCGTGGCGCGCGGCGGCGGTGGGCCTACGTCCAGCGACCCTTCGTGGACTACCGACCCGACAGCGACCGGGGGCAGTGGGGCATCGAGCGGGCCGACCAGGCGGGCCGACCGCTGACCACGCGGCGGCGCGAGGTCCTGCGGGGCCGCATGCCATCGGCGTTCCGCGCGCTCCTGACCACAGCCTTCCGCGATGTGGGGGATCACCACTATGTGCGGCGGATGGTGGGTCGCAGCCAGCGGGGGCTGGTGATGCCCCCCGAGGCGCCCGAGAACCAGGCCAACTGGCAGCGGTGGTACCCGCAGGCCTTCGGCGAGGTGGTCCGGGCCGAGGCGGCTGCCCATGGCATTGAGCCGTTCTTCGTGTGGGCGCTGATGACCGTCGAGTCGAGCTACAACCCATGGGCCATCAGCCGGGTGGGCGCCCGCGGCCTCATGCAGGTGATGCCCCACACGGGCACGCTGGTGGCGGAGCGCATGGGGCGCGGCAACTTCGGCGCGTCGCTGCTCATCGAGCCCGAGGTCGCCATCGAGCAGGCGGCCTGGTACTTCGAGCAGCTGCTGGCCAAGTTCAACGGGCAGCTCCCCCTGGCCATCGCGGGCTACAACGCCGGGCCACACCGCGTGGCGTCCTGGTTGTTGAACAAGGGGCACCTGCCGATGGACGAGTTCATCGAGGAGATCCCCTACACCGAGGCCCGCGAGTACACCAAGAAGGTGCTGCGGTACCTGGCGCTCTACCGCCGGATCTACGAGGGCGACGCGCGGCTCCGCGTGAGCCAGATCATCGACCCCGACTTCCGCGACAACATCAACTTCTGATCGGGGGTGCCCGCGCGCGGCCCCGGACCAGTTGGTTGGTCCACCGGCGCCGTGCGTCCACAGGGTGTCTGCCGGCAGGCCGTCCGGCGGCGAGACGGGTACGGCGAACGGCTGGGGGCTGGGGCCTACGCCCGCGGCCTGTCAGCCCAGAGGCGATGGGTGGTCACTGCAGAGGCAGGGCGGCCGCGGCGTGGGCGGCCGCGGCGGGGGCGGCCGCAGGGTGGGCTCGCCCAAGGGAGCGGGGGTCGGGCGCTTTGAGCTACTCGGGCTCAGGCTCACCCTCGGGCTTCTCTTCGCCGTCGCCCTCGGGCTTCTCCTCGCCGTCGCCCTCTTCCTCGGCGGCGACCTCCTCCTCGCCGTCGCCCTCTTCCTCGGCGACGACCTCGTCCTCTGCCTCGGTGTCGCCCGTCGCCATGAGCGGCTTGCCGACCTTCGGCGCCCGGGCGGTGCGCGCGGGCACCCGGTCGGTGCCGCCGAACTTGGCGGTGCTCCGGCTGGGCTTGGCCGTCCGCTTGGAGGGCCGCTTCCGGGTCGCCGCGCGCTTGCTGCCTGCGGTGGGCTTGGCCTTCGCCGCCGGCCCCGGGCGGGTGCTCGCGCGGCGGCGATAGACGCTGCTCCGGGTCAGCCGGGGCTTCAGATCCCCCACGCTGCCGGTGACCTGCAGGCCCATGTAGCCCTCGCGGTCGGTGGCGTTGCGCAGCTTCGGCAGGCCGCTGAGGGCCGTCTTGACGTCCTTGTTCTTGGCGAGGAACGCGTCCGAGAACTTGAAGCGCAGGTGCATGCGAGGGCCCCAGCGCTTGATCTCGTCGGCGAGCTGGATGTGGCCCTGCAGGTCGCCCTCGAGGTCCTTGCCGGTGATCTTGAAGTCCTCGAAGGTCGCCTTGCGCTTCTCAAACACCAGCCGACCGCCCAGCTGCTGCAGGGCGATGCGGGGCACGTCGAACAGGCCGACGTCCGCGTTGAAGATCTGCCCGGGGCCCAGCAGCGCGTTGACGATCCGCACCGCCAGGGTGCCGGTCGTCTTCGACAGCTGGGGCTTCTTGCGGTCGTTCAGCGGCACCTCGAGGTCGATGTCGCCTTCGATGGCCCCCACGAGGCTGAGGTCGACCTGGGCGCCGGGCTTCGCGCCCTCGCCCATGACGATCTTGCTGCGCTTTGGGGCGAAGGGCAGCTGCTCGACCGCCAGGCCATCCCAGTCGCCCTTGAGGGTGAGGGTGTCGTCGCGCTGGTCGACGCGCAGCGCGAGGCGCCCGCCCATCAGGTCAGCGTCGATGTCCGCCCCGATCGCGCCCTTGAGGAGCCCGAACGGCTCCAGCTTCGCGGTGAGCTGCTCCACGAAGATCGGCGTAGGACCTGGGGGCAGCGGCGGGGGACCTTCGGCCTTCTTGGGCGCCTTCTTCGCGCTCGCGTCGGCCTTCGACTTGCCGGCCTTTGCGTCCGCCTTCGCCTTCGCGGTGGCCGTCTCGCTGGGCTTGCCGTCGCCGTCGCCGGGCGCGTCAGGATCCGCCTTTGCGGCG
>JAUHVS010000199.1 GCA_030424955.1 bacterium
CCGGGGGGCGGCGTTCGCGGGGGCCACCAGGGCCAGCAGGGCGGCGGTGGTCAGGGCGGTCAGGGCGGTGCGGGTGAAGCGAGACATGGGAACCTCCAAAGCTGTTGCGGCGTTCTGCCGTCTGGACGCCCCTTCTGTGCCTCGACCCCCCGCGGCGGGTTACGCCCTGCGCCCAAAAACCGCACCGCGCGGCGAACGCGCCCGCAACCCTCTGATTTATCAGCGCAAACCCATGTTCCCCGCGCGCGCCCCCCGCCCCCCCGTGCTATCCTGCGCCCCTCTTCTGGGGGAGGGAGATGCCATGGGGACCACACGCACACGGGCACGGGCGCTGCTGTTGGGCGCCGCGCTGCTGAGCGCCGCCTTCGCTGGCTGCGATGATGAGGCCCCTGCGGCGGGGGACGCGCGCCCCTCCGACGCGATGGCCGACGCCGCCGGCGACGCGGCGCCGAGCGACGGCGCGGTGGCCGACACCGCCCCGCCGGCCGACGCCGCTGTGGATCAGGGCGTTGACGCCAGCCCCGACCAGGGCCCGCCCGCTGGCCCGCCCGCCTGCAACGACGCCTACGGGCCCTATGTGCGCCCCGACCTGCCGGCGGATCTCGTCGAGCTTGCCTGGGACGACGGCACCGGCGTGGGCGACGTCTCGACCCAGGCGTGGTCCATCGTGGACACCCCAATCGCCACCGCCGATCTGTATGAGGCGGTGCGCTTCGACCTGCCCCACCCCGCGCAGGTGCACGCCATCAGCGTGCAGTACGGCGCCCTGCCCGACCGCGCCAACGCGCCGGTGCTCCTGGGGCTGTACGGCGACTTCGGGCACAACGGCTTCGACTTCTGGGCGCCCGATCCCCTGTGGGAGGGCGCGCGCTGCGCCGGCGACATCACCCCCGACACCTGGGTCACCTTCACCCTGCGCGAGCCGGTCGTGGTCGAGCACCCGGGCCTGGTGTACGTGGCCCACCGCCGCGATCTGCCCGACGCCCCGGCCTGGCGCTTCGACGGCACGCCGCCGACGCCCGACTGCGGCGACGACTGCTGCGCGCCCTTCGAGGCCTGCCACTCGGCCTGGAACTTCCCGCAGCTGCGCAACTTCGTGGCCGGTGGCCAGCGCAACTACGCCTACAACGGGCTGTCGACGACCTTCCAGTACGACTACCTCGTGCGGCTGCACGTGACCTACACCGACGCCGTGCAGCCCGAGGACACGCGGTTCCAGGCGCTGCCCGACGTGGCCCCGAGCAACCGTGTGGCCTGGGGGGACTACGACGCCGACGGCTGGCCCGACCTGATCACCAACGGGCCGCGGCTGTGGCGCAACGTTCAGGGCACGCTGCAGGACGTCACCGAGGCCGCCGGCCTGGCCGGCCTGACCGGCAGCGGGGTGTGGGGCGACTTCGACAACGACGGCTGCCCCGATCTGTTCCTCTTCGACGAGGCCTACAACCGCAGCGACCGCCTCCTGCGCAACACCTGCGAGGGCAGCTTCGAGGACGTGACCGCGGCCAGCGGGATCGCCGATCTGCAGGGCTACCTGCTGTGCGATGGCGAGGCCAACGACCGCACGCCGACGCCCGCCGCCGCGTGGCTCGATCTGGACGGCGACGGCCTGCTCGACCTGTACGTCGCCAACTTCATCTGCTGGTCCGCCGGCCAGCAGTACGTCGACCAGATCTGGCGCAACAACGGCGACGGCACCTTCAGCGACTGGACGGGCACCCACGGCTTCTGGGGCGCCGACGATCCCCGGCTGGCGAGCCGCGGCGCGGCCCCCATCGACCACGATCTCGACGGCGACGTGGATCTGCTGGTGAGCAACTACCGGCTGCACCGCAACCTGTTCTTCCGCAACACCGGCGACGGCACCGTCGAGGAGCTGGGCCTGGCCACGCGCCTGGCGGGCCGGCGCACGGTGCAGGGCCTGAGCGAGACCTTCGGCCACACCATCGGCAGCGCCTGGGGCGATCTGAACGGCGACGGGGTGTGGGACGTGGTGCAGGCCAACCTGGCCCACCCCCGCTTCTTCGATTTCTCGAGCAAGACCGAGGTGTTGCTGGGCCAGGGCGACGGCACCTACCTCGACCTGCAGGGCCCCTGGGACCGCCCCGAGAGCGCCACGGGGCTGCGCTACCAAGAGACGCACTCGGTGCCCGCGCTGGCCGACTTCGACAACGACGGCCACCTCGATCTGGCCATCACCGCCGTCTACCCGGGGCGGCCCACCGACTTCTACTGGGGCAACGGCGACGGCACCTTCCGCCTCGACGCCTACCGCGCGGGCCTGTGGGTCACCGACGGCTGGGGCCTGGCCACCGCCGACGTGGATCGCGACGGCCGGCAGGATCTGGCCTCGAAGGCCGCGGTGTTCCACAACCAGGGCGAGGCCGCCGGCCACTGGCTCGAGGTGGCCGTGGTGGGCGACGTGCCCGGCACCAACCGGCTGGCCCTGGGCGCCACCGTGCGGGTGTACGCCGGCGACCGGGTGTGGCTGCGCCACGTCAGCGGCGGCGACGGCCAGGGCGGCCAGGCGTCGCCCTACCTGCACGTGGGCCTGGGCGACGTGGCCCAGGTGGACCGCATCGAGGTGCGCCACCCCGGCGGCGAGTGGCTGACCTACGCCGGCCCCTTCGCCGTCGACCAGCGCTGGTGGCTCCTGGCCTCGGGCGCCCAGCACGCCGGCTTCGACCCGCCCGCGCCCTGAGCCGCCCGCGCCCTGAGCCCGCCGGCTAGGGTGAGCCCAGCGCGCTGACCTGCACCCGGCCCCCCTCCATCGTCCACGCCGTCCGCGTCAGCCGGGCCGCCAGCGCGGCGTCGTGGGTGACCAGCACCAGCGCCCCGCCGTGCTGCGCCAGAGCGACCTCCAGCCGCTCGATGGTGGGCAGGGCCAGGTGGTTGGTGGGCTCGTCCAGGGCCACCAGCCAGGGCGCGCGCCGCAGGCCGTCCGCCAGGGCGAGCAGCCGCCCCTCCCCGGGCGATGGGGCCACGCTCGCCAGCAACTGCGCCGGCCGCACGCCCAAGGCCGCGAGGCGCTGCAGCACCCCATCCCGCGCGGCGGGCGGCGCCTGCCGCAGGGCCGCGAGGTGTTGGGCCGCCGCCTCGGCCGGCAGGTGCTGCGGCAGCGCCAACAGGCGATCGGCGGGCCACGGGCGCTGGGCCAGCAGCGCCCGCAGCGCGGTGGACTTGCCCGCGCCGTTGGGGCCCCGCAGCCAGATGCGGGCGTCGCGGGCCACCGCCAGGTCGACGCCCGTCGCCAGCACCCGGTCCCCGGCGCAGAGCGTTGGGGCCTGCCAGCGCACCAGCACCGGCGGCGCGGGGGGCGGCTCCGCGAGCCACACGTCACCGCCGACCTCGGCGCGCAGCCCGTGGCCCTGCACCGCGGCGGTGGCCTGCTGCGCCGCGTGTCGCAGCCGGCCCGCCCGCGCGCCGTGGGCGGCCTCGGCCTTCTCGGCCCGCCGCTGGGCCCCCACGCCGCGGGCGTCGGCGTCCTTCGGGCCCCGCATGCGGTGGCGGGCGATCCGTGCCGCGCCCGCGCCGGCCCGGTCCCGCCGCGCCTGCGCAAGCTGCGCCGTCAGCGCCCGCCGCCGGGCCTGCGCCGCGCTCAGGTCGGCCACCTGCTGCGCGCGATCGGCGGCCCGCTGGGCCTGCACCGCGGCGTAGGGCCCGTCGTAGGCCTGCACGCCGCCGCCCTCCACCCACAGCACCCGCTGCGCCAGCCCGTCCATCAGCGCGCGGTCGTGGGTGACCACCAGGCCCACACCCTCGAAGCGCGCCAGCGCGGCCCGCAGCAGGGCGCGGCCGTCGGCGTCCAGGTGGTTGGTGGGCTCGTCGAGCAGCAGCAGCCCGGGCTCAGCCGCCAGCGCGGCGCCGAGCTGCCAGCGCTTGCGCTCGCCGGGCGATAGCTGCGCCCACCGGGCCACGTCGTCCACCTCCAGGGCGAGCTGGCTGCGCCACCGCCGGGCGGGCGGATCCCAGGCCCAGGCGAAGGCCTCAATGGCGCCGTCCAGCGCGTCGACCCGCTGGGGGCACACCGCGACCCGCAGGCCGGGCGGCCGGCGCACGGTGCCCGCGTGGGGGGTGAGCTCACCGGCCAGCAGGCGCAGCAGCGTGGTCTTGCCGGCGCCGTTCGGGCCGACCACGGCGGTCCAGCCGCGGATCAAAGACAGGGCGTCGATGGACAGCCCGGCGCCGCCGGGCCACGCGAACTCGAGGTCCGCGGCAGAGATGACAGGCATGAAGGGGGCCTCTCGCGAGCGAGCCAGCGCGCCGGGGGCGCGCAGAGAGCGGCAGGCGGCGCGCGGCCACCTGTCACGGCATCAGCAGGGCGAGGGGTGATCCACCAGGACCTCCAGGCGGGGTGAGCCCAGACGCTAGCAGCCCCCGCGTTGAGGGGGCAACCTGGGGGCGGCGCGGGCCGATCAGCCGGGGCGCCGCGCGACCAGCCCGTACATGAGCGGCGTGCGGGCGACGCCCTCGGGCCACACCCACCGGCGCCCAGGCGCTGGCACGAGCGCGTCGTTGAGGCGGCAGCCGTTCGCGTAGGGGTACTCCCGCAGCGTCTCGAGCTGCAGGCCTGCCTGCAGCAGGGCGTCCACCACCTGCGCCAGGCCGTGCTGGTACGACTGCGCCGGCACGGGGTTGGGCAGCGGGGCCGCGTCGGCGGCGCCACCCAGGCCCGCGCCCGACTGCGCCACGTAGTCGCCCACCGGCTCCACGAAGGGCGCCGTGGTGAAGTAGTCGTCCCCCGACACCCGCAGATCGGCGCCGATGCTCCAGCTCACCGGGTGGAACTCCACGTACACGAAGCGCCCGCCGGGGGTGAGCACCCGGGCGACGCCGCGGGCCCAGGCCGCCAGATCCGGCAGCCAGCCCACGGCCCCGTAGCTCGAGAAGGCCACGTCGAAGCGCGCGGGGGTCTGCGCGAGCCAGGCCAGCACCTCCGCGCGCTCGAACCGCGCCGGCAGGCCCGTGTCCGCCGAGAGCTGGCGGGCGAAGTCGATGGCCGCGTCCGACAGATCCACGCCGGTGACCTGGGCGCCCAGCCGGGCCAGGCACAGGCTGTCTTGGCCCGCGTTGCACTGCAGGTGCACCAGCCGCTGCCCGGTGAGATCCCCCAGCAGCGCCCGCTCCTCGGGGAAGAGCAGCTCCGCCCCCGCGCGCAGGGCCGCCGCCTGGTCGCCCTTGTGCTGGTTGTGGTTGCGGGTCGCGATGTTCCAGCTCTCGCGGGTGTTGGGCGTCGTCACGTCGTCCCCTCCCTCGGCGCCCGCCGCACGACGAGCGCGATCCACAGCGCGGCCGTCAGCGCCCCGCCCAGCAGGCCGCCCAGGTGGCCGGCCACGCTGATCTCGGGCATCGACAGGTCCAGCAGGATCTGCAAGCCCAGCACCACCGCCGCCACCCGGGCCGCCGCGCCCGCCGTGCGCGTGCCGCGGGTCTGCGGGTGCAGGATCGCGAGCACCACCAGCGCGCCGATCCAGCCCATCGCGCCGCCCGACGCGCCCACGGTGACGCCCGGGGTCCCGAGCTGCGCGATCATCAGGCCGCCCGTCACCACCGCCACGACCCAGGCCAGCGCCGCGCCCGCGCGCCCCAGGCCCGCCTCCACCACCGGCCCGACGGCCAGCACCATGCCGCTGTTGACCAGCAGGTGGGTCCAGCCGTAGTGCAGCCAGCCATAGGTCAGGATCCGCCAGCCGGCGCGCAGCTCACCGGCGCCGTCGCGGTACAGGGCGCCCAGGTTCAACAGGGTCCGCATGTCGGTGACGCCCCCTGTGAGGGCCTCGGCGGCGAACATCAGCGCGAAGCTCAGCACCAGCGCCACGGTGAGCGGGGCCCGCCACGGCGCGCGGGCCCGCAGCCGGTCCCCCGCCACCAGCTCCGCGCGCAGGGCACCGATGACCTGCTGGGCCGCCGGCCCCAGCGCCGTGGGCCCGGGCGGCTCCCGCAGCCGACCCGCCGCGGCCCGCCGCACCGGCGCGGGCACCCCCGCGTCTTCGGTGAGCCCGCCCAGGGTCTCGACGCCGGCCGCGGTGGCCCCGGCGGCCAGCTCAGCGGTGCCCCGCCACAGCTGACTCACCGGCCCGCTGAGGCGGAGCTGGCGCGCGGCCGACGCCACCGCGGCGCGCTCGCCGGCGAAGGCCAGCGGCGCCAGGGCCGTGCCGCGCATGCCCGCCAGCGCCGCCCAGCCGAGCCGGGGCGCCAGCAGGCGGCCCACCAGCTCCACGCCGGCCTCCACCTGGCCCAGCTCACACAGCGCGCGGGCCTGGGCGTCCAGGGCGGGGCTGTGCTGCAGCCGCGCCCACTGGTGGGTCAGGGCGTCCAGGTGCACCACCAGCGCCGACTGGCCGTCGGCGAGCCACTCGACGCGCGTCGCCTCGGCGGGCCCGGCGTCCCCGGCGTACCAGGCGTCGGCCACCTGCCACAGGCGCCGCCACGCCCGCAACCGGGTGGCCCGGGGCCGCAGCCGCAGGGCCCAGGTCACCCGCTGCACCGCCCCCGGCAGGTCGCCCGCAGCGGCTCGGCGCCGGGCCCGGCGGAACAGGCGCGCCGGCAGCAAGACCCACAGCACGAACAGCGCCACCGAGGCCCACATCAGCCCATCGTGGGGGAGCGTGCGGCCCACCAGGCCCAGGGCGGCGGCCAGCCCGGCGGCGAGCGGGCTGCCCGCCGTGTGCCCGCCGCGGCGCGCCACCAGCGTGCCGGCGCTGCCGGCGATGGCGCCGATGACCAGCAGCTCCAGCGGGTTCACGGCGTGGGGGTCGCCGGCGACGGGGTGTGGCTGGAGGGCCGCGCAGGCGCCGCCGCAGAGGTGGGCGCCCCAGAGCGCGCCGTAGGGGCCGGCGCGCTCTGGGGCCGCGCCGCGAGGCGGGCCTGCACCTGGGGCCACTGATCCGCCTGCACGCTGTCCTCGTGCACGCACACCGGCCGGCCCGCCGGATCGAGCAGCACGTGGGTGGGCAGGCTGCCGCCGTCCAGCCCCAGGCTGCGGGTCACCGCCGACCGGATCGGCAGCGGCGCGTGCCAGCTCCCGGCGAGGCCCAGCCCCGCCAGCGCGGCGGCCACCGCCTCGGGCCCCTCATCCACGCTGATGAACACCAGCCGCAGGGCGCTGGGCCCCCCGAGGGTTGCCTGCCACTGGCGCAGCAAGGGGAGCTCGGTGCGGCAGGGCTCGCACCAGGTGGCCCACAGGTTGACCCAGGTCCACGCCCCGGCCGCCGGCCCCTCCGGCGTGCCCACGGGCGCCAGCGGGCTCAGGTCCGGGCGCGCGTCCGGCGCTGGCTGATCGACACAGAAGGGCGCCGGCCCCGCCTGGGCCCCGCTCAGGCCCGCGAGCCCCCCGGCCAGCGCCCACGCCAGCCGCCGGCCCGCCCGCCTGGACCCCGCGCGCGCCGCCGTCACCCGGGGGGCCACTGCAGGGCGCGCCCACCGATGACGTGCAGGTGCAGGTGGAACACCGACTGCCCCGCCCCGGCCCCGTTGTTGGTCACCACGCGGAAGTCGCTCAGCCCCTCCTGCTTCGCCACCAGCCCGGCCACCCGCAGCAGGTGCCCCAGCAGGGCCTCGTCCCCCTCGCCGGCGTCGGCCACGTTCACCAGCGGCGTGCGCGGGATCACCAGAATGTGGGTGGGGGCGACGGGGTGGATGTCGCGGAAGGCGATGCAGTGGGCGTCCTCCCAGACCTTGTCGCTGGGGATCTCGCCCGAGATGATCTTGCTGAACAGGGTGCTCACACAGCCTCCATCAAGTGCAGGGTAACCAGAGGGTCGCGGTCACAGGGCGCCCAAGCGAGCCCGCCAGCGCCGCTCGAGCGGTTGGCAGGGGTTAGAGCCCGTCGGCGGTCAGCGCGATGCACAGCGCGAAGCCGTAGCCCACGGTCTGCGCGGCGTCGTCGCGGTTGAGCAGCGCCATCACGTGGCCCTCGGGGCCCGGCAGGGCGAAGGCCACCGAGCCATCGAAGAAGGGCTCGCGGTCGGCCACCACCCGCACGCCGCCGTTGGCCGCGCCCAGCTGGGCCACGCCCCCGTTGCTCCAGGTGAGGCGGCCGGCGGCGTCGATGTCGGCCACGCGGCGGCGCGACACCACCATGCCGCCGTCGTTCACCAGGCCCCCGCACAGCCAGCGCCCGGTGGGGATCACCTCGGCCGCCGCGCTGTTCCACACCAGCGCCAGCCCGCGGGTGTCCATCCGCCCGATGGCGCCGCGCCGCCGTTCACCTGGAAACCATCAGGGCGGCCGATCATGTCGCGGTACATGTCGCCGTAGATCCGGTCGATCTCGCGCTTGTTGTAGTAGCGCTCGGTGCGGGTGCGGATCGCGTCGCTGCAGCGCTGCCACCAGTCCGGGTCGATCAGCAGCCGGGCCATGGCGGCGGCGGCGGCGTTGGGCGAGGACAGCGGCACCGCCTCGCCCCCGGCCCCCAGCGCCGGGCGCTCGTCCGGGTGTCCCTCCAGCATCTCCCGGCAGGCGCCCACATCGGTCGCCACGGTCGGCACGCCGGCGGCCCCGGCCTCCAGGATGACCAGCGGCTGGGCTTCGGAGATCGAGGTCAGCGCCAGCACGTCGACCCGTCCCAGATACTCGGCGATCTTGACCCGCCCGAGGAAGACCACGGTCTCCTCCAGTCCGAGATAGCGCACCAGCTCGAAGCATTCCTCGGCATATTCCTTGTCCTCGTCCGCCGGTCCCATGATCCAGCACAGCACGTCGGGCACGGTCTTGCGCAGCACGTCGGCGGCGCGGATGTAGGTCTTGATGTCCTTGATCGGCACCACCCGGCCGATCAGGGCGACGGTCGGCCGCCGCGGC
>JAUHVS010000200.1 GCA_030424955.1 bacterium
GATTGAAATGAAGGCCAGGCTGTCGACGCCGATCAGCTTGCCCATCTCTTCGACGGTCATGCGGGAGGCCAGGAGCTTGTCCCGCTCCGGCGTGTCGACACCGTAGAAGCAGGAATGGGTGGTCGGCGGACTGGCGATCCGCATGTGCACCTCCTTGGCGCCGGCCTGGATGGCCACGGGGATGCGGGTGTTGTCGGCCTCGGCCAGGATCGGCGCGCCGCCCTCGTCCAGCGGCGTCGACGACTCGCGGTAGACGATGTAGCTGACGTCGATGCGGTCGATGGGCTGGTAGGTGACGTTGAGCCGCAGCAGGCTCGACACCAGGCAGGCCGGGTTGTTGGCGTTGGTCTCCGAGAAGGGGCCGCTCTCGGTGTTGCAGCGGTTGCCCGCCAGCCCCACGTCCCGCACGCCCTCGAAGCTGGTGCCGATGGGCTCCACCGGCCGGCTGCTGGTGCGGAAGGCCAGCGTGTACTCCGCGAACAGCGGGATCGACGGGTTGGGGGGCCGCACGACGACGGTGTAGTCGGTGCGGGCCTCCAGGGGCGCGATGGGATCGATGTCCACCAGGGTCAGCGGCGTCGGCGCGTTCTCCACCAGCGTGTAGGGCGTGACGAAGCGCACCTGCGCCGGGATGGCGGTGCCGTTCTCATCTTGCAGCGTGAACTGCTCGGCCACCGGGCACCAGCTGCCGCCGTAGGCGATGCGGATGGTGGCGTCGATGGGCCAGCGGTCGGCGTTCTCGTCGCTGATGGCGACGTTGTTCGGCTGGGTGAAGCCGATGCTCACCTCTTGGGGCGAACACTGCTGGGCCGAGGCCGCCCCCAGGGGGCAGGCAGCGCCGAGCAACGCGGCGGCGGCGACGATGCGCTTCATGGCTGGACTCCGGGTGACACGAGCGGGCCCATCCTAGCCGGGCCGGCCCGCTGAGGACAGCCCACCGACGGGGCGCGGCGGTAGACCTGCCGGGGGGAGATCGGTAAAGAGGGCGCAGGGTGTGGCGACCCAAACGGCGGTGGGAGGGGACGATGTCCTTGAGAAGGCTTCTCGCGAGCGCGTGTGCGCTCGCGATGTGGATGGGGTGTAGCGCGGCGCTCGCGCAGACCAACGTGGTGGGGGCGATCAACGCCGACACCGTCTGGCCCGCCGCGGCGGGCCCTTACGTGCTGCAAGAGTCCGTCACGGTGCAGCCAGGGGTGACCCTGACCATCGAGCCCGGCACCGAGGTGCACGGCGCCAGCGCGAACGTCGAGCTGACCGTGGCCGGCACCCTCACCGCGGTGGGCACGCCCGAGGCCCCCATCGTGTTCCGGGGGACCGCCGAGGCGCCCGGGGCGTGGGAGGGCATCGACCTCAGCGCCGGCGGGACGCTGACGCTGCAGCACGCCGTGGTGCGCCACGCCGATTACGCGCTGTACCTGCGCAGCCCCACGCCCGAGACCACGATCGTGCAGGACGTGGTCATCGAGGACTTCGCCCGCCGCGGGGTGTACGCCGTCTCGGCGGACGCCGGCGCCTTCGAGGTGGTGCTGACCCGGGTGGAGCTGTCGGCCGCCGGCGTCGCCAACGCCTGGGGCATGGACGCCAGCACCACCGCCGTGCGGGTGACCGACAGCCACTTCCACGACCTGGACACGGGCCTGCGGGTGACCAACGCGCCCGGTGTGATCGAGCGGACCCTGTTCGTGGATCACACCGACCACGCCCTCGACGTCTACAGCACCCTCGCGGGCAACCGCGTGGTGCAGGTCACCCACTGCACCTTCATGCGCAACGGCACCAACAACGACGGCAGCCGCGGCGCCATCGCCACCGGCCGCAGCCGCACGGGCGGCGGGCAGCTGATCATCAGCCGGTCTCTGTTCGGCGACAACGACGTCGTCGTGAACAGCTACACCAACGACGACATGAGCTTCTCGATGACCGAGTCGGTGTACTGGGGCGGCGGCACGCTGCGCGGCCTCAGCACCCCCGGCAACTTCCTGACCGAGAACCTGAAGGGCAACGGCCTGCTGGTCGATCCCGACGCCGACGACTTCCGGGTCACCGACCGCTCGCCGGCGCGCTTCTGGTCGCCGGACGCCAACGACGGCGTGGCCGGCGCCCTGCCCTTCGACGGCGCCGAGACCGGCCCCGGCGTGCACGGCTACTGGTACGCCAGCCGCACCTTCGAGGCCGACTCCGTGACCGACGTGCTGGGCGACGTGGTGGTCACCGCCGGGGTCACGCTGACCTTCCGGCCGGGCGCCACCCTGCGCATGGCCACCGACGATCTGATGGGCGGCGGCCTCGACACCAACCGCACCGAGGTCATCGTCTTCGGCACGCTCGAGGCCGACGGCACCAACAACCACCCGGTGGTGTTCACGAGCGGCGCGGCCGCGCCCGAGCCCGGCGACTGGTACGGCATCCGCATCCTCGCCGAGACCGAGGCCTTCAACGTCAGCCAGGTCACCCTGAGCTACGCCGTGCGCGGCGTGACGCTGAGCAACAACGACCACATCATCGCCGGCAGCACCATCCACCACTGCAGCTTCGCGGCGATCTACGTGGACGGCGGCACGCCGACCATCGAGCAGATGGTGCTCGAGGACAACGCCCGCGGCCTGTACGTCACCAACGACGCGGACGTGCCCGTCGACACCCTGGTGGTGCGCCGCAGCGGCCTGGACGGCCTGTACATCCGCAACTCCACGGTGCGCATCAACGACTGCGAGATCACCGACAGCGGCGACAGCGGCATCAACACCTACAGCAGCGTCGCGGGCCGGGCGCTGCTGCTCGACCGCTGCATCGTCGCCCACAACACCCTGCACGGCATCAACTCGGGGCGCACCCGGGCCGGCGGCCTGACCCTCGATCTGCGCTCCACCGCGGTCACCCACAACACGGGGCGCGGCGTGTACGGCTACACGGGCGATGTGCCGACCTTCACCTGCCGCTGGACCAACACCTGGGGCAACGCCCAGGGCGACTACGCCGGCGTGAGCTACAACAACGTGGGCGACACCTGCCTGCGCTACAACCCGATCTACGCCGACGCCGACGCCCGCAACTACGCGCCCACCCGCTGGTCGCCGCACCGCGCCCTGGGCGAGAACGGCGCGCAGATCGGGCCCATCCCCTACGCCGAGGCCATCGGCCCGCAGATCATGGGCTACCTGTGGGAGGACTACACGTTCACCCGCCAGGAGTCCCCGTACACGGTGCTCGGCGACATCCTGGTGCCCGCGGGCGTGACGGTGACCGTGGAGCCCGGCGTGGAGTTCCGGGTCAGCGCCGAGGACGCCATGCGCGGCGGCTCGGGGAACACCGAGTTCAAGTTCCTGCCGGGCTCGACGGGCCACTTCGGCACGCCCCCCGACGCGCGCCCGGCCGACGGCATCGCGGGCGATCCCATCCGCCTGCGGTCGAGCGCCGCTGAGCCCGGGACCGGCGACTGGGCCGGCCTGACCTTCACCGACGCCACCGCCGACTCGTTCGTCTACAACGCGCGCATCGACCACGCGTCCAACGGCGTGCTGGCCGACGGGCCCGCCGTGCCGGCCCTCGACTACGTGACGGTGTTCCAGGCGTCGAGCACGGGCGTGTACATCCGCACCGTCGATCCCGCGACCCCCGCCCACCTGCACGGCCTGCAGGTCATCGGCCGGGCCCGCGGCGTGGGCACGGGCATCTACCTGTACAACGCGACGGGCACGGTCACGAGCAGCTACGTCACCCACACCGACAACGCCATCCGCGTCTACTCGAACCAGGCGCAGCGGCCCATCGTCAACCTGATGCACAACACGCTGGTGAAGCAGGACGTGGGCGTGTTCTTCAACCGCGCCAACAGCGCCAGCCAGCTGACGCTCTACGCCGACAACAACGTCATCTTCGGCAGCGACGTCTACGCCGTGCAGGACGCCAACCGCAGCTACCGCACCACCGACTACTGGCGCAGCAACGTGCTGTCGGAGCGCTCGAGCCGCGACCACGCCCCCAACGGCTTCGAGAACAACCCCGCCCAGGCCCCCCTCATCGAGGACATGGACTGGGAGGACGTGCCCCGCTGGTGGGACGGCAAGCTGTGGGCCGAGTCCTACGCCCGCAACGCCGGCCTGCCCGCCCCCCGGGTGCTGCCCACCCACGACATCCTGGGCAAGCCCCGGGTGCTCGAGAATGGCCCCGACATCGGCGCCTGGGAGTTCGATCCCGCCGCCAACCAGGAGCCCCGCGCCGACGCCGTGAGCGAGGCCCGCATGGTGCCCCGCGGCGAGGCCTTCACCCTCGACGGCTCCGCCGCCGTGGACCCCGACGGCAACATCGCCAGCGCGTTCTGGACCATGAGCGACGGCACCATCACCGCCGGTCAGACCGTGCAGCACACCTTCGCCAACGAGGGCGACGGCCAGTGGGCCTTCATCACCGTCATCGATGACGACGGCGCCGAGGATCACGCCCGGGTGGATCTGAACGTCAACGTGCGCCCCATCGCCGAGGCCGGCCCCGCGGTGTTCCAGGACGAGGGCCCCGCGGAGTCGGTGTTCTTCGACGGCACCCTGTCGCGCGATCCCGACGGCCAGCTCGCGAGCTGGACCTGGGACTTCGGCGACGGCACCCCGCTGAGCAACGCCCAGAGCCCCCGCCACAGCTACCTGAGCGCCGGCCTGTACACCGTGCGGCTGACCGTGGTGGACAACGAGGGCCTGACCGACACCGACACCACCGTCGCCACCGTGTTTGGCAACATCGACATCGTCGGGCCCCTGATCGAGCACGCCGAGATCGTCGACGGCCAGCCGGTCAACCAGCCGGTCACCGTGCGGGCCACCGTGCGCGACCCCGCCGGCGTCACCAACGTGGTGCTGTTCTACCGCGTCGCCGGCGCCCAGGGCGCCCAGTTCGCGGTCATGGCCGACCAGGGCAACAACGTCTACGAGGCGCAGATCCCCGCCGAGGCCGTGACCCCCGCGGGCGTCGAGTACTGGATGACCGCCGTGGACGGCGTCGAGCCCGAGCCCAACGCCAGCACCGTGCCGCGGGACGCCCCCGGCGCCGACGTCTTCGACTTCATCGTGGTCGGCGACACCGACGCGCCGGTCATCCAGCACCAGCCCGTGGCAGACGGCCAGGCCCCCGGCGAGGCGGTGCCCATCGTCGCCACCCTCACCGACGCCACCGGCATCGGCAGCGTGGTGCTGTTCTTCCGCGCGCAGGGCGGGCAGGTCTTCGGCGCCACCAACATGGCCCGCGTGGGCAACAGCGACCAGTACACCGCCCAGATCCCGGCCTTCGTGGTGGGCGAGGCGGGCGTCGAGTACTACATCGAGGCCGCCGACACCTCGCCCCTGCCCAACACCGCCACCCACCCCGCTGGCGCCCCCGGCGCCCTGCACAGCTTCACCGTGCAGCGGGTGGACCAGCAGCCGCCGGTGATCGTGCACCAGCGGGTGCCCAACGAGCAGACCGAGGCCGTGGCGGTGCCCGTCGAGGCCGGCATCGTGGACGCCGAGGGCCGCGTGGCCAGCGCGCGGATCTACTACCGGCCCGTCGGCGCGGCGGTCTACAACACCGCCGACATGGCCCGCGTGGACGGCAACACCTGGCGCGGCCTCATCCCCGCGCAGGCCGTGAGCCTGGCGGGCGTGCAGTACTACCTGGAGGCCACCGACGACGTCGGCAACGCCGCCAACCTGCCCGCCGAGGGCGCGGACGGCGCCTACACCTTCACCGTCACCGCCGAGGACCGCGTGGGCCCGAGCCTGGTGCACCAGCCGGTGCCCGACGGCCAGGCCGAGAACGAGGACGTGATCATCGAGGCCCAGGTCGAGGATCCCTCGGGCATCGACTTCGTGCAGATCTACTACCGCCCCCAGGGCTTCCCGTTCTTCCAGCAGGCCCAGATGGTGCTGGCCGAGGGCGTGTGGAGCGGCCGCATCCCCGGCTTCTCGGTGTCGGCCCCGGGCGTGGAGTACTACCTGCGCGCCGCCGATGACGCGGGCAACCAGAGCTACGCGCCGGTCACCGCCCCCGCCGCGCCCTACGTGTTCACCGTGGGCGCGCCCGACGAGGTCGGCCCCGACATCATCCACACCGCCGTGACCGACGGGCAGCCCGTGGGCGTGGCCGTGCCGATCCAGGCCACCGTCATCGACGACGCGGGCGTGGAGGCCGTGGCCCTGTTCTACCGCGCCGAGGGCGCCGCCGAGTTCACCGAGCTGGCCCTGGCCCGCGGCCAGAACAACCGCTGGGCGGGGGAGATCCCCGCCGCCGCCGCCGTGGCCCCGGCCGTCGAGTACTACCTGGTGGCGACGGACCGCTCGTCGAACGCCAACACCACCCGCGCGCCGGCCGCCGACGCCCACCGCTTCACGGTGGTGGCCCCCGACGTGCAGCCCCCGGTCATCGCCCACGCGCCCGAGGCGCAGCCCCTGCCGCTGGGCGCCGATCTGACCCTGGTGGCCACCGTGACCGACGACGTGGCGGTCGCCGAGGTGCGGCTGCGCTGGGCCCTGGACGGCGGCCTGGTGCGCACCCGGGTGATGGACGCCGGCGACGGCGACGCCTGGCAGACCACCATCGCCGCGGGCTTCATCCCCGGCGGCACCCAGCAGATCACCTACTGGTTCGAGGCGAGCGACGCCGCCGGCAACAGCGCGGTGCTGCCCGCCGACGGGGAGCTCGCGCCCTTCTCCCGCGCCGTCGAGACCCCCGACGTGCAGGCCCCCGTGGTCACCCTGGACGTCGACGGCTTCGACGGCGTGGCGGGCCAGCCCGCCGCCCTCACCGTGCAGGCCCAGGACGACCGTGGCGTGGTCGGCGTGTCGGTGACCATCACCCGCCCCGACGGCCAGCCGGTCACCCTGGTGGCTGAGGCCGCCGGCGGCGACGCCTGGTCGGTCACCATCCCCGCCGCCTTCGTGGTGGCCCCCGGCGTGTCGGCCCAGGCCGAGGCCGTGGACGCCGCCGGCAACCGCGGCGCCGCCGGCCCCACCGACCTGCCCGTGCGGCTGCCCGCCGACGTCACCGCCCCCAGCGTGCTGGTGGCCCAGGTGCCCGACGGTCAGCTCGCCGGCGCCGCCGTGCCCGTGACCGCCGAGGTCACCGAGGACCGCGCCCTGGCCGCCGCCGATCCCGTGGTGCTCTACCACCGCGCGCCGGACGGGGCCTTCCAGGCCGTGCCCATGGCCGTCGACGGCGACGGCCTGTGGCGCGCCGACATCCCCGCCGGCGCCGTGGCCGAGCCCGCCGTCGAGTACTACGTGCAGGCCACCGACGCCGCCGGCAACGCGGGCGTCGACCCCGCCCTGCGCGCCGACGCCCCCGGGCGCTTCACCGTCAGCCCGCAGGACCAGGCCGGCCCGCAGCTGGTGCACGAGCCCCCCGCCGCCCCGGTGGCCGAGGGCGATGACGTGACCCTGGTGATCCTGGCCGCCGATCCCAGCGGCGTCGCCGCCGTGCAGATCACCGTGCAGTCCGCCGACGGCCAGCAGGCGCTCGACGCCGCCCCCGTGGACGGCGCCGCCGACACCTGGTCGGTCACCGTGCCCCAGCCCGCCGTGCCGGGCTTCGGCTACGCCATCACCGCCACCGACGCCCTCGGCAACGCCAGCCGCCTGCCCGCCCAGGGCAGCTTCACCGTGACCGTCGAGGCGCCCGATCGCGCCCCGCCCGTCATCGCCCACGCGCCGGTGCTGCAGGCCGATCCCGGCCAGGCGATCCAGATCGAGGCCACCGTGGTGGACGCCAGCGGCGTCGACAGCGTGCGGCTGTTCTTCCGGCCCCAGGGCGCCGACGCCTTCGGGGACGTGGCCATGGCCGCCGTGGGCGACGACCGCTTCACCGGCACCCTCCCGGCCTTCGTGGTCAACGCCCCGGGCGTGGAGTACTACCTCGAGGCCACCGACGCCGCGCCCGCGCCCAACGGCACGGTGCTGCCCGCCGGCGCCCCCGACGCGCCCTTCCGGGTGGCCGTCGGCGGCGGGCCGCTGGACGTCACCGCGCCCACGGTGCAGCTCGCGGCCCTGCCCGCCGCCGTGGCCGGCGCGCCGCTGCCCGTGCAGGTCACCCTCACCGACGACGTGGGGGTGGTCAGCGCCCAGCTCTTCGTGCGGGCCGACGGCGCCGCCGACTTCCTGCAGCTGCCCCTGGCGCCCTTCGAGGGCGACACCTGGACCGCCACCGTGCCCGGCGCGCTGGTGGCCCCCCCTGGGCTCGCCCTGTACGTCGAGGCCCGCGACGCCGCCGGCAACGTGGGCCGGGCCGGCAGCGCGGCGGATCCGCAGGCGGTGCCCGTGGCGGTGCCCGCCGACGTGACGCCGCCCACCGCCCGCCACACGCCGCCCGTGGGCCCCCTGCCGGTGGGCGTGGCCCAGACCCTGGTGGTCGAGGTGGAGGACGCCGAGAGCGGCGTCGCCCGCGGCACCGTCGCCTACAGCACCCCCGGCGGCCCCGTGGCCGAGCTCGAGGTGATGGGCAACGGCGGCGCGGCCGAGCTGCTGCGCTTCGCCCTGCCCGCCGGCGCCCTGCTGCCGCCGGCCATCGAGTACAGCGTCACCGTGTGGGACGGCGCCGGCAACGCCACCCGCCTGCCCGCCGCCGGCACCTTCTCGGTGGCCGTCGTGGCCCCGGTGATGGACCTCGATCCCCCCGAGCTGGCCTTCGAGCCCTTCGACGGGCCGGTGGCCGAGGGCGAGGCCCTGTCGGTCAGCGTCACCGCCACCGACGCCAGCGGCGTCGCGCAGGTGCAGCTGTACTT
>JAUHVS010000201.1 GCA_030424955.1 bacterium
CATCGGCGGGCACCCCAGCAGCTCCGCGTCCAGGCTGGCCTGCAGCGCGCAGGCCGCCGCGTCCGCGATGCGCGCGTCCAGCGATCCGTCCTGGCTCTGCCCGACCCCGGTCACCGGCCGCCGGCCCACCCGCCGGACGCCCGCGCCCGCCGTCAGCGCGCCCCCCACGCGGCGCTCTGCTGCGCGCCCCCTGGGCGACGGGATGACACTGGACGAAGGCCGAGGGGCAGCGATGAGCGGTTGAGATCCCATGAAGACTCCTGGTGTGGGGCCCACCCCCAAGCGGTGGGCTCACAGGTCTCCATCGGACACTCAGCGCGGCTGTCACGGCAATCGACACAAGAAAATGAGAAGCGCTTTGATTTCGAACACTTGCAAACACCGAAGGCAGCGGCCCGCCTCAGCGGCCGCGGCGGTCCTTGCCCTCCATCGCGACCCACAGGGCGGCGAGGGCGCACAGCAGGACGCCCGGGATCAGCAGGCCCAGGTGGCGCTCGGCGAAGGGGCTCAGGGCGTAGGGCTGGCCGCTCATCTCGTGGCCGCTGATGGGCACGAGCCAGGGCTTCAGGGTGAGCATCAGGCCCTGCACGCCCGCCAGGGCGACGGCCAGATATCGCAGGTTCAGCGTGACCCACAGCTTGCCGGTCACGGCGGTGAAGAGCGCGACGGGGATCGCCATGAGGTCGGTGGGGTCGGGCGCGCGCGCCAGCGCCAGGCCAAGGGCCAGCAGCGCCAGGCTGACCACCGCATAGAACATCCACAGCACGCGGCGACGGTCCATCGCGTCTCCCCTCACCCGGGTGGCCCGGGCTGAGCCCAGCCTGTCACTCGTCGAACTGCACGCTGATCTGGTGGGTGTGCGCGCCCAACGTGAGGGTCAGGTCGCAGGGGCCGGCGGTCTCGGACCACACCAGCATGCCCTCCAGGCCCAGCACGTTGCCCACCTCGGTCTGGCAGACGCTGCCCTCGCCGGGCTCGATGGTCACCACGCCGTTGAGGGCCGCGATGGCGGCGTCCGCGCCGTCGAAGGCCTGCCAGCCCACCAGCGCCGGGCTGTTGAGGTCGAGCACCTCGCCCTCGGTCAGCGCGGTCTGCAGCTCAAAGCGCGCGACCCGGTCGACGCCCACGAGGGTGCGGGTGAGGCCGTTGTCGCCCACGCTCACCGTCACGCTGTCGGCGCCGCCGTAGCGCACCAGCACCCGGTGGGCCGGGCCGTCGAGCCGCGTCGCCGCGTCCTCGGGCTCGATGCCCACGGCCGCCACCGCGGCCTCGCCCACGAGGTCCTGGCCCGCGGAGTCGATGCGCCGGATGGCCAGGGGCTCGGTGCCCCCCTTCAAGGCCAGCTCTGCCGGGGTCAGGGCCTTGAGGGTCGTCTGCGCGACGGCCGCGACGGTGATGGACACGGTGTCTCGGGCGCCGACGGTCTCGACCACCAGGGTCGTGGTGCCCGGCCGGCGGCCCTCGAGGAGCACGGTGCTGCCCTCGAAGCGCACGACCCGCGCGACGGCGTCGTCCTCGGTCTTGGCTATCAGGATGCCGTCGACGTCCTTGTTGTCGGCGCCCTTGATGCGCACCTCGACCTGGGTGTCCACGGCCAGCGGGCTCTCGAGGGACTCGGTGAAGAGCTCGTCTGGGTCCTGATAGCTGAAGCTCAGCAGGCCGGCCTCGCCCTCGGAGTTGACCTTGCAGGCCGGCACGGCGAACAGGGCGGCACAGGCGAGGGCGGCGGCGAGGGTTCGCAGGGGGCGGCGCATGGCAGGCTCCTTCGTGTTTCGCTTGCAGTTGCCCAGAGTCATAGCACGGGCTGTGCCAGCCGCCAGCCATGCGGGCAGGCTCAGCGGCGCGGGGCCCAGGGGCGCTCTGTGGACCGGCGGCGTCGTCCCCCAGTCACACCCCGTGTCGCTGCGGGGTCACGGTGGGCGCGAGAACCCAAAGATGGCAGCGGGTTGGGCGAGGGCCAGGTAGTCCGCCACCGCCAGCTCGATGGACACGCCGTGGTCGCCCGGGCTGAAGGCGATGCGGTCGTTGGCGGCGATGCTCTCGTCCACAAAGAGCGTCAGGCCCGGCAGCACCGGGTCGCCGAAGGGCGGCACGCAGCCGGGTGTGAGGCCCGTGAGCGCCATCAGCTCCTCGGGCGTCGCGAAGCGCAGGCGCCGCAGGCCCAGGTGGCGCCGGATGGCCCGCCCGTCGGTGCGCCGCGCGGCGCTCACGGCGAACACCGCGAAGTCGCCCCGCTCACCCAGCTTCATCACCAGGCTCTTGCCGCCGATGCGCAGATCGGCCCCGCGGGCGGCCGCGGCCTGCGCGCTGGTGAAGGTGGGCGGGTGCACGCGGCGGGTGTGGGCCACGGCGCGGGCCCCCAGCAGGGCGTCGATTCGGGCGAGCACGGACATGGCCCAACGGTGCCCCTCGACGCCGACCCACGCAACCAACGACACTCCACCGTCACCTTTACGTCGACGACCCGTTGGAGATGCTCATGCGTTGGTGGGTGCTGTGTGCCGCGCTCTTCGTGCTGGCCTGCGATGATGATCCGGCCGCGACGCCCGCCGACGCTGCGCCCGCAGCCGATGCGGCCGCGGACGCCACCCCGGGCGACGCCACCGCGGCGGATGGCGGCCCGACAGACGGCGGCCCGGCGCCCGACGCCGCGCCCGACGCCAGCGCCGACGGCGGGCTGCCCGCCGAGACCGCCCGGGTGCCCGTGGATCTGGCGCCCTGGACGGGCGGCGGCGCCGGCGCCCCCGCGCGGGCCTTCGTGGCCGCCGGCGCCGAGGATCTGGTCACGGGCGCCGCCGCCCAGGGCCGCGCCGGCGACTACGTGCTCGAGAACGACCGCGTGCGCTTCGTCATCGAGGGCTTCAGCCGGGTCATCGGCCCGTGCCCCTGGGGCGGCAACGTCATCGACGCGGCCTGGCGGGCCGGCGGCGAGGACGTCGTGGGCGAGGTCTGCCCGCTGATCAACCTGGGGGTGACCCTCAAGCCCGAGCGCTTCGAGATCGTGCAGGACGGCAGCGACGGCGGCGCCGCGGTGTTGGCCGTCACCGGCCGCCCGGCCCTGCTCGACTTCATCAACCTGCCGGGCTTCATCGCGTCCTTCTCGCCCGTGCCGCTGCAGCTCGGCTACGACACCGACCGCCTCCTGCCGCTGGGCATCACCCTCTGGTACGTGCTGCGCCCCGGCGACACCGGGGTCACCGTGATCACCGCCCTGCGCAACGACGGCGCGGAGGATCTGCACGTGCCCATGAGCCACCTGATCGACTCGGGCGGCACCGTCAGCTTCTTCAACCCCGCCGGGCCCTACGGCGGCTTCGGCTACCGCGGCCTGAGCATCGACAACATCGGCAGCGGCGATCCCTTCGTGGCGCTGGGCTTCGTGGGCGCCGCCGGCGGGCACGCCGTGGTGCCAGCGCCCAGCCTGGCCCCGGACGAGGCGGTGGATCTGCCCAGCGGCGGCGCCTACATCGCGGTCGCGGGCGTGGCGGTGACCCTCACGGGCACCCGCGATCTGATCGGCACCCTGCTCGCGCGGCCCAACCGGCTGCCCCGGGTGGCGGGCCTGGCCCACCTGCCCCCCGGCGCCGTCGAGGCCCGGGTGCACCACCACTTCGTGGGCCCCGGCGACGACGTGGACGCCCTGATGGGGCCCGCGTGGGCCCGCCTGGGCCTGCCCACCGGCGCCGTGCGGGTGACCGCCCAGGACGCCGCCGGCGCCCCCGCGGCCGGCGTGCGGGTGGCCCTGCTCGATCCCAACGGCCGCGCCTTCTCGCAGGGCATCAGCGACGCCAGCGGGCAGGTCAGCCTGCACGTGCCGGGCGGCCGCACCTACACCGTGCGCGGCTGGGCCCCCGACCGGGTGCCGGTGGACGCGCCGACCGTCGAGGTGGCCGCCGGCGCCGACGCGGCCGCGACGGTCGTCATGGGCCCGCCCGCCGCGCTGACCGTGCGCGTGCGCACGCCGGCGGGCGACCCCACCCCCGCCAAGATCACCGTCAAGTGCCAGGGCCCCTGCCCCAACCCGCCCGCCGCGAGCGACCGCGACGTGACCTTCGACGGCCCCCTGGGCGGCACCGCCACCACCGTGTTCACGGGCATGTCGGGCGAGGCACAGATCCCGCTGGCCCCCGGCCAGTACTCGGTGGTGGTCAGCCGCGGCATGGGCTGGTCGGTGTGGCCGGCCGACGCCGTGCCCAGCGGCGGCGCGGTGATCACCCTGGCCGCCGGCGACGCCCAGGCCCTGGAGGCCGAGATCGCCCCCGTGGTCGACACCACCGGCTGGATCAGCGGCGACTTCCACGTGCACTCCGTCAACAGCCCCGACAGCCCGGTGGCCCTCGACGACCGGGTGCGCAACTTCCTCGCCGAGGGCGTGGACGTGCTCGTGAGCACCGATCACGACCTGATCACCGACTACGCCCCGGTCATCGCGGCGCTGGGCGCGCAGGACGCCCTGGCCAGCGTCATCGGCGTGGAGCTCACCACCTTCGACTACGGGCACTTCAACGGCTTCCCGCTGCCCCGCGACCCCGAGTCGCGCAACGGCGGTGTGCTGGACTGGGCCGGCGGCGACGGGCCCGGCCTGCCCCCGCGGGACATCTTCGCCTGGATGGACGACCAGCCCGGGCCCCAGGTGATCCAGATCAACCACCCCGACGGCGGCTACTTCGGCGCCATCCGCGCCGATCTGCTCGCGGGCACGAGCGACGCCCCCGCGGCCCAGTTCCGCCTGCCCGAGGACGCCCTGGACCCCGTCAGCGGCCTGTGGGACGAGGGCTTCAACGCCATGGAGATCCTCAACGGCTTCGGCCTGGGGCCCTTCCACGGGCGGCTGCGCTGGTGGCTCACCCTGGTGGGCCGGGGCTTTCGGCCCACGGGCACCGCCGTCAGCGACACCCACAAGCAGCTGTTCAGCCAGGGCGGCGGGCCCCGCACCTTCGTGGCCGTCGACCCCGCCAACGACACCCCCGCGCGCTTCGACGAGCCGCGCTTCATCGAGGCCGTCAACGCCGGCCGCGCCTTCGGCACCAACGGCCCGATGCTGCGGGTGACCGCCCGCGCCGGCGACGCCAGCGCGACCCTCGGCGACACCCTGCGGGTGCAGCCGGGGACCCCCTTCACGCTGACCGTGCAGGTCGAGGTGCCGGGCTGGATGGACGTCGATCAGGTGGAGGTGCTGCGGGATCTGCCGCCCGATCCGCCCGGCGAGCCGGTGCAGACCGCGCCCACGCCCAGCGCCCAGCAGCCCATCGCCCTGGGGCCGCCCGAGCCCATCGAACCAGCCCACCCCACCCACACCCGGCGGCGGGGCGAGGTGACCTTCGAGCTGACCGCCGAGCGCGACGGCTACCTGGTGGTGATCGTGCGCGGCGGCCAGAACACCACGCCCAGCATGTACCCGGTGATCCACTCCACCAACGTGCGCCCGCTCGCCTTCACCAACCCGATCTACGTGGACGCGGACGGCGGCGGCTACGACCACCCGCCCCTGGCCGAGCTGGCGGCCGCGGCCCGGGCCACCCCCCGCGAGAAGATCGGCAAGCCGGCCGCGCGGTGGATCACCGCCGACGACATCCGGCGCCTGCTGGTACACGCGGCCCACGACCACTGACCGACCCCGTGGCCTGCCGGCGGCCGCCGCCCGGGCTCACGCGGCGGCGGGCTCAGCCTGCGCCGGCGGCGGCTCCAGCAGCGCCAGGGCCACGTAGGTCACCGCGCTGATGCCCAGCGCCAGCAGCGGCATGGGCACCGGCGGGTCGAGGTCCGGCCACACCATCTCCAGCGCCGTGATGCCGTAGCCCAGCACCAGGCTGGCCACCGCCGACCGCTGGCCGCCGCGGCGCCAGAACAGCCCGAACACCAGCGGCACGAAGGGCCCGGCCAGGGTGAGCGCGTAGCTGCCCTCGAGCAGGCTGTAGGCCGACTCCCCCACGAAGGCCAGCGCCAGCGCCGCCGCGGCGAAGCCCACGCAGGTCCAGCGGGTCAGGGTCAGCTCGTCCGGCGCGCCCCGCCACATGGGCTCGATGAAGTTGCGGGCCGTCACCGTCGCCGCGCTCAGGATCGCGCTGTCGAGGGTGCTGAGCACCGCCGACACCAGCGCCAGCACGAAGAGCACGGTGGTGGTGGGCCCCAGCGCCTGCTGGGCGAGGGCCGGCAGCACCGCCTCGGTGACGCTCGGCGGCAGCAGCACCGACGCCGCCAGCCCCAGCGTGGCCGGGCCCACGCCGATGACGATGTAGCCCAGCCCCGCGATGATGCAGGCGCCCTGGGCCGTGCGGGCGCTCTTGGCCGAGAACACCCGCTGCATCAGGTCGTTGCCCGCCAGGTTGCCCAGCGAGCCGATGAGCAGCAGGTTGAGCCAGCCCATCAGCTCGCCCGCCTTCTCGGTGGGGATGATCACCAGGTGGGCCGCCGGCACCCGCGCGGCGAGGGCGTCCACCCCCGCCCACAGCGAGCCGTCGCCCAGGCCGCTCAGCACCGACCACACCACGGCGGCCAGCCCGCACAGCAGCACCGCGATCTGCACGGAGTCGGTGAGCGTGACCGACCACATGCCGCCGAGCAGCGTGTAGGCCAGGGCGACCACGGTGGTGCCCACCAGCCCGACCCACAGCGGCACGTCGAAGAGCACGTTCAGCAGGCCCGCCATGCCCACCAGCTGGGCGGCGATCCAGCCCAGGTAGGTGATGGCGCTGATGGCGAACAGCCACTCGGCCTTGCCGCCGAAGCGGTCGCGGTAGAAGTCGCCCAGGGTCAGCAGCTTGGCCTCCCACAGCGGCCGCGCGAAGAACACCCCGGCCAGGATCAGGCACAGCCCGGCGCCCAGGGGCTCCATGGCCACCGCCCGCAGGCCCTCGGCGCGCACCTCGTCGGCGCTCGCCAGCAGCGTGCCCGCGCCGAACCAGGTGCCGAACAGGGTCGCCGTGGCGAAGGGCAGCGACAGCCGCCGCCCCGCCACGAAGAAGTCCGCCGCGTCGTGGATGCGCCCGTGGACCCGCAGGGCCAGCGCGAACATGGCGAGGATGTAGAGCGCGAGCGCGACCGCCAGCACCATGGCTGTCTCCCCAGCAGGCCCCGCCCGGGCGGGGGTGGTGTTGCGCCGTGCGGGCTGGTCAGCCCTGCAGGTAGCGGCGCGTGAGGTGCGCCTTGAACACGCTGGCGTCCAGCGGGCGGCCCGTGGCGCGGGTGAGCAGCTCATCGGTGCTCAGGAAGCTGCCGTGGCCGTGCACGTTGGCGCGCAGCCAGCCCAGCAGCGGCGAGAAGTCGCCCCCCGCGATGCCCGCGCGCACGCCGGGCACCTGGGTGCAGGCGGCGTCGAAGAGCTGGGCCGCCATCATCGCGCCCAGGGTGTAGGTGGGGAAGTAGCCCACCAGGCCCTCCATCCAGTGCACGTCCTGCAGGCAGCCGTCCTTGTGGTCGGGGTTGGCCACCCCCACCAGCTCCACCATCTGCGCCCGCCAGGCGTCGGGCAGATCGGCGATGGCCAGCGTGCCGTCCACCAGCGCCGTCTCGAGCCGGTAGCGCAGGATGACGTGGGCCGGGTACGTGACCTCGTCGGCGTCCACGCGGATCAGCCCGCGGTCCACCTGGGTGTAGATCTTGTACAGGTTGTCAGCGCCCCACACAGGGTCGCCCGCGCCGCCGCCGAAGTGGCGGGCCAGCACCGGCGCCGCCAGCGCGAGGAACTCCTGACTGCGGCAGGCCTGCATCTCCATCAGCAGCGACTGGCTCTCGTGCACGCCCATGCTGCGCGCGCGGCCCACCGGCTGCGCCCGCCACGCCATCGGGCGGCCCTGCTCGTAGAGCGCGTGCCCCGTCTCGTGCAGCACGCCCATGAGGCTCTGCACGAAGTCGTCCTCGCGGTAGCGGGTGGTGATGCGCACGTCGGCCCCGCCGCCCCCGCAGAAGGGGTGCGCGCTGACGTCCAGCCGGCCGTGGTCGAAGTCGAAGCCCAGCACCTTCATGAAGTGCAGCCCCACCTCGCGCTGGGCGGCGATGGGGAAGGGCCCGGCGGGCGCCGTGCCGAGGCCCCGCGAGGCCTGGGCCTCGATGACGTCGGCGGTGAAGCCCGGCAGGAACTCGGCCAGATCCCCAAAGAGATCATCGATCTGCGCGCGCCGGGCGCCGGGCTCGTAGCCGTCGAGCAGCGCGTCGTAGGGGTCGAGGCCGAGCACCTCGCCCTTGATCTGGGCGACCTCGCGGGTGCGGGCGAACACCTCGCTGAGGTGCGGCGCGACGGCGGCGAAGTCGTCCTGGGCGCGGGCCCCGCGCCACACCTGCCCGCAGGTGCTGCCCGCCTTGCTCAGGGCCTCGACCAGGGCCTCGGGCACGGCGGTCGCCTGGGTCCACAGGCGGCGGCACTCGCGCACGTTCGCCCGCTGCCAGTCGTCCAGCGCGCCGGCCTCGGCGCCGGCCAGCCAGTCCCCCACCCGGGGATCGGTGGTGAGCTGGTGCTCGATGACCTTCAGCGTGGCGAGCTGCTCGCCCCGGGCGTCGGCCCCGCCGCTCGGCATCTGGGTCGCCATGTCCCAGTAGAGGTACTCGATGGCCTCTTCCACGTGCCCGATGCGGGCGAAGTGCTGGTGCAGGGCGTCGTAGGGGCGGATGGCAGACACGGCAGCTCTCCGAGACAGCGAGGGTTGGACTGGGCGCGCAGCATAGCCCAAGACCTGCGGCGGACAACCCCTCCGGCCCCGGCGGCGGCGGCGCCGACTCCGGACCGGGGGCGCGGC
>JAUHVS010000202.1 GCA_030424955.1 bacterium
GCGTCTTCACTGCGGCTGCAGCCCGGTGAGGCGGCTCGCCCCCGCCGCCCGGCGCCGCGCAGGCGGCCAGGCAGGCGGCGCGCGGTGCTTCAGGCCTTGCGGCCCTTGCGCGTCTCGTAGACGTAGACGAACAGCCCGCCCTGGCGGAACTGCATGCGCACCTGGCCGTCCTCGCGATCGAGGGTGGCCGACTGCATGTTGTCGATGGTCGCGTCCTTGGCCATCTGCACGGCCTCGTCGCGATCCTGGATGATCTGCTCGCCGTCGCGGGTCACGAGGATGTACCCGTACTCGCGATCGTCCTCTTCGACCTCGCCCATGCCGTCATCGCCCGAGTCGATGCCGTCGTCGTCGAAGTCCTCAATGTCGTTGTCGTCGATGTCGTGCTGGCTCAAAGTCCGCTCCCTTCTTGCCGCAGGTGACCCCCCAGCGGCGGCGCAATATGCCGCCGAGATCTGCAGCGCGCAAGCAAATTTGCGGTCTGCTGAGTTCCCCTCATCGGAGCCGTCAAGGGGTTTCTGTGCGGCGCGCCCAAACAGGCGCCAGCCCGCGCTCAGCGCGGCCCTGCGTCCTGCAGCGGATCGCCCGTCATCAAGATGGGCGCGGCCTCCAGTCCGTCGGCCTCCATCATGGTCACGATCTGCTTGAGCGCCTCGTCCAGGGCCTGCTGGCCGGCCTCTGGCAGGGCGGCCAGGCGCGACGCGAAGCGATCCTGCAGCGGCGAGGGCGCGAGCTGCGCGAGGCGCTGGCCCTCCTCGGTGGCGCTGACCAGCACCCGCCGGCGATCGGTCTGGCTGCGCTGGCGCTGGATCACCCCCCGCCGCTCGAGGCGGTCGAGGATGCCCGTGATGGTGGCCTGGCTGAGGGACACGCCGCGGGCCAGGCTGCCCGCCGTGCACTCGCCGTGGGTGGTCAGGTAGCGCAGGCACACCAGCTGCGGCGAGGTGAGGTTGCAGTGCTGGGCGAGCCGGCGGCTGTGCAGATCGATGGCCCGGGAGATGCGCCGCAGCGAACGCAGGATGTCGTCTTCAAATGCGCTCGCCATGGGAGCCTCGGTTCGCCTAGGGCCCCCATCCTGCGGGACGCCCACCTCGGGATCAACCGTGCCCGGGCGATGACAGGAGCGTGTCGCGCTGCCGACGCAGCGCCCGGCGGAGCTGTCGGGGGAAGGGCCACATGTACAGATAGTCAGGCCCGGTGAAGCGCTCGATGATCTGCTCGATGAGCCAGTCGGGGATCTCGCCCTTCACCTCGGCCCACACCCGCAGGGTCTCGGTGTAGCCCCGCCACTCCCACCAGGCCCGCGCGGTGATCCCCACCGGCAGGGCCAGCACGTAGCTCAGCTCGAACAGCACCGGGAAGCGGCGGGCGTCGCGCAGGTGCACCGCCTCGTGCCGCAGCAGGGCGTACAGGTCGAAGGTGGCCGTGCAGTCGTACCAGTGGCGCGACGGGAAGTAGATCCGCCCGAACATCACCGTGGTGTAGGCGCTGAGGTAGCTGGGGTTGAAGGGCCGGACCAGCGCCCCGATGAGGCGCTGGAGCCTGGACTCGTCCTTGAACCGCAGGTCGAAGCCGGGCAGCTCGGCCCGCAGCCCCTCGACCAGCTGGTCGAGGTCGGCGCGGGTGAGCGCGGCAGGGGCGCGCGGCGGGCAGGCCGCGGCCGGGGGGGGCGTGCTCAGTTGAGCTTCATGTCCTGCTGCAGCTCGATGCCCTTGTCGGTGAAGAGCAGGCTGTAGCTGGTGTAGCCCATCGCGCCGCCCAGGGCGTTCAGGATGGCCTTCTCGTCGGCGCCCATGGGGGCCGAGGCCTGCATCAGGGTCAGGAACTGGCCCACGTCGTAGCCGAAGTGCAGCACGGGCGCGGTGGCGGGCTTCGCGGTGATGAGGCCGGTCAGCTTGGCCTCCATGCCGCCGCCCACCGAGAGGGCCAGGGCCTTGGTGTTCATCGCGATGTGCGGGGCCTCGACCACCGGCGGGATCAGGCCCGCGGGCAGGGCGACGGGCTTGCCGTCGGCGGCCACGGTGAGGCTGGCCAGGGGCGGCACCATGCCCTTGGCCATGGCCATGAGCTGATCGGCGCCGTCGGCCGCGAGCAGGGCGTAGGCCTTGATGTTCTTGGGCTGGCCGCCGGCGAACTCGCCGCTCTCGAGCACCACGCGCAGGCCCTTGAGGCCGTTGACCACGGGGGGCAGGGGCTGGCCCATGGCCATCGCGGCCTGGGTGACGCCCTGGTTGAGCTCGGCGAACTGCGCGCACTTGTAGGGCGCGGCCTTCATGGCCTCGATCTTGGTCTTGGCGAAGGCGATGGTCTTGCCCACGTCGAGGCCCAGGCCGAACTGCATCAGGGCCTTGTCAGCCATGCCGCCGGGCATCTGGACGCTCAGGCCCGCCAGCTCCTTGGCGAGGCCCGACTCCATCTCGACGACGTACTTGGCCTGCCAGCGGTCGGCGGTCAGGTCGGTGTAGCCGAAGACCATGCGGGGGGCCTTGGCGACCATCCCCTTGATCTCGCCCTTGCAGGTGCCATCCAGGGGGGGCGTGGGCGCGCCGATGGCGGTCCAGATCTCCTGGTTGAGGCCCTTGCCGTCCCCCATGACGATGTCGGCGATGAGGTTGAGATCGATGATGCCGGTGCCGAAGCCCTTGAAGCCGTAGGCCGCGTTGACCTTGGCCAGGGCGTTGTCGGTGGCCATGCTCTTGGCGGGCTTGGCCTGGCCGAAGGCCATCGGCAGCAGCTTGCCCATGGCGGCGTCGGGGCCGAAGGTGACCACCAGCTCGTTGCCCACGATGGCCGCGGCGGCGGTCATGCCGTCGTTGCTGACCTTGTAGTACTCCTGGGCGCCCAGCTTGTCGGTGGGGGCCTTGACGCCCGCCTTGGTCTCGACGCGGCCGATCATGGCCTTGAACGCGGCGGGATCCTTCAGGCTGACGCGGAACACGGGCAGCACGCCCACGCCGTAGAGGGCGAAGGTGGGCTCGGTGCTGAAGCCGAGCTTCTCGAGGCCAGCGCGGTTGAGGTTGCCCTTGATCTCCTCGGCCAGCGCGCGGGCGACCTTGTCGTCGGTGTCCTCGGTCGCCGGCTCGGCGAGGGCCTTGGCGAGCTCCTCGTCGAGCTTCTTGAAGAGGGGCTCCATGACGCCGAAGAGCTTGTCCATCGCGGCCTTCGGCAGCGGCTGGACCGACGCGAAGACGTAGGGCGTGTCCGACGGGATCATCGCCAGCACGGCCGCCGCCTCGGCGGTGGGCTTGGCGCTCGCCGCGACGGCGGCCTTGCTCGCCGCGGTGGCCCCAGCGGCGCCGGGCTTGTCGCCGCCCTTGTCACAGCCAGTCATCGCCAGGGCGCTGAACGCACCCACCAACATCAGGTTCTTGCCGAGCGTGGTCCGCATCTCGCCGTCCCTCCCGCGCCTTGGCGCGTCTCGTGGTCCCTCTTGAACCGGGCGGCTCTATCACTTCGCCGGGGCGGTCGCAAGCTGAGCCCCAGAAACCGTGTGGTGGCGCGGACATTCCTTGATCGCCGGCCGGAAGTGCTGATCCTGGCCGGACATCGCCCAAGGGCCTGCATGCTGACCCCCGACCGTCGCGCCCGCATCCAGGGCCTCGCGCTGCCGATCATCGGCGGCATGATCTCGCAGAACGTGCTCAACCTGGTGGACACCGCCATGGTGGGCTCGCTGGGGGACGCCGCCCTCGCCGGCGTGGGCCTGGGCGGCTTCGCCAACTTCATGGCCATCGCCTTCATCACCGGCATGTCGGCCGGCGTGCAGGCCATGGCCTCGCGGCGCCTGGGCGAGGGCCGCACCACCGAGACGGCCGTGCCCCTCAACGGCGGCCTGCTGGTGGTGGCGCTGCTCGCCGTGCCGCTGTCCATCGTGCTGATCGCCCTCGCGCCCCGGCTGTTCCCGCTGCTGGTGGACGACCCCGAGGTGGTGGCCCTGGGCACGCCCTACCTGCAGTGCCGGCTGGGCGCGATGGTGGCCGTGGGCATGAACTTCTCGTTCCGCGGCTACTGGAACGCCGTGGATCGCTCGGCGCTGTACCTGCGGACCCTGCTGGTGATGCACGTCACCAACATCGCCCTGAACTATGTGCTCATCTTCGGCCACCTGGGCTTCCCCGAGCTGGGCGCGGTGGGCGCCGGCCTGGGCACGGCCATCAGCACCTATGTGGGCACCGCCTACTACTTCTGGCTGGGCCGCACCCACGCCAGGGAGGCCGGCTTCCTGCGGGGCCTGCCCGGCCGCGACACCGTGCGCACCATGGTGCGGCTGTCGGTGCCCGCCGGGCTGCAGCAGTTCTTCTTCGCGGCCGGCATGACCGTGTTCTTCCGGCTGGTGGGCATGGTGGGCACCCAGGAGCTGGCGGCGAGCAACGTGCTGCTGAACCTGATGCTGGTGGCGATCCTGCCGGGCCTGGGCTTCGGGCTGGCCGCCGCGACCCTCGTCGGCCAGGCCCTGGGGAAGGGCGACCGCCCCGGGGCCCGCGAGTGGGGCCTCGACGTGGTCAAGCTGGCCAGCGCGGTGGTGGGGATCATCGCGATCCCCGCCATGATCTACCCCGAGGGCCTGCTGCTGCCCTTCATCCACTCCGCCGACACCCTGGCGCTGGCGGCCGGGCCCCTGCGGCTGATCGCGATCCTGCTGCCGCTGGACGCCGTGGGCATGGTGTTGATGAACGGCCTGCTCGGCGCGGGCGACGCGAAGCAGGTGATGCGGGTGAGCATCGTGACCCAGTGGGTCTGCCAGCTGCCGCTGGTGTTCCTGGTGGGGCCGACCCTGGGCTGGGGGCTGTTCGCGATCTGGGCGGTGCAGACGGGCGCGCGCGCGGCCCAGTCGCTGGTGTTTTTGGGCATCTGGCGCGGCACCGGCTGGGGCCACTCGAAGGTCTGAGCCGACAGCGCCGCCGCGCAGCGCCTCAGAGCCGGCCGGCCGCCATGAGCTGTCGCAGGTGGGTGGCCACGGTGCGGCCGGCGGTCGCGAGCACTGTGCCGTCGTCGCCGCGGGTGCCCTGATCCACCGCCAGCGCGAGGGTCCACACCTGGCGGGCCGCGCAGGCGCCGGCGCGGCGGGTGGCGGCGATGTCGACCGACACCTCGCCCAGCCCGCTCCACCAGCCAGGGTGGGCCTGCCAGCGCAGGGTCAGCTCGGCGTGCACGGCGCCGGGGGGCGCAGGCGCGGGCGCCGCGGCCATGAAGGCCCGGGCGACCGCCCCGGTGTCGTCCCCGGTGACCGCCACGGTCCAGCGCGCGGGCCCAGGGGGGCAGGCTGGCTCGGCGGCCCCCTGCGCCCACTCGCCGTGCACGAGCAGCGCCTCGGGGGCGCGGGGCCAGGCCCACGTCGCGATGGCGCCGGCCAGCAGCAGCAGCAGGATCGACAGGCGCAGCCGGGGGCTCATCGCACGGCCCCGGTGGCGTCCAGCAGGCACTGCAGGCGGTCGCGCACGGCGGGCTCGGCGTCGACGCGCGAGGTGCGCTCCCCCGGATCCTCACCGCGGTGGAAGAGCGCGCGGGTCTGGTGGCGCAGATCCACCACCAGCTTCCAGGGGCCGTCGACCACCCCGAACACGAAGCCGTCGCGGGACGAGCGGGTGAGGACCGGGCGCGGCGCCAGGGGCTCGCCCTGCAGCGCGGGCAGCAGCGAGCGCCCATCGACGGGCGCGGGCATCGACCAGCCCAGGGCGTCGGCGAGGGTGGGCGCCAGATCCACCAGCGACACCGGCGTGGTCACCGTGGCCGCCCCGCCGCCGGGCACCGCGATGTGCAGCGGCACGTGCACCTGCTCATCGAACACCGACGAGCCGTGGAACCGATCGCCCCGCTCCCCGAAGGCCTCGCCGTGATCGGCGGTGATCACCCACAGCACCCGGCGCCCGGTGGCGTGCACCCCGTCCATCAGCCGCGCCAGGGCGGCGTCCACCCGGGCCAGCTCGGCGCCGTGGCGGGCGCGGTCCGAGGCTGACGCCGGCACGTCCCCGAAGGGGTGGTAGGGCTCGTGCGGATCCAGATAGTGCAACCAGATCAAGGCCTTGTCGGGCGCGGTGGGCAGCCAGCGCAGGGCGGCGTCGGTGAGCGCGGCGCTGCTGACGCCCTCGCGATCCCGGTTGCCCGCCTGGTAGGGGCCGTCATCCACCGTGTCGAAGTCGCGGGTGAGCCCCAGATCGGCCTTGAGGTAGCGGTAGGCCACCGCGGTGTAGCGGGCGTAGCCCGCGGCCTGCGCGGCGGCGATCACCGTGGGCGTGGTGTCGTGCACGGGCGCCAGGGTGTAGGCGGCCCAGGTGCGGGGGTCCAGGGCGCTGGGCTCGCGGGGGGCCACCAGGGGCGCGTCCTCGGGGCTCAGCAGCGCCGGCACGAGCTGCAGGTGGTGGGGGTAGCGCCCGGTGAGCGCCGCGTACATCGACTCGGTGGTGCGGTTCGCGGGCGCGACGGCCTGGGTGAAGGTCACCGCGGGCGGCAGCCGGGCGGCGGTCAGGGGCAGGGCCTGCGCCAGGGGCTGATCGGCGCGCCAGGCGTCGATGGAGATCAGCACCACCGTGGCCCCGGCGTAGGCGCCGGTGTGGGGCGGCACGGCGGCGGCGGGCCAGGCGCAGGCGGTGTCGCCCCCGGGCGGTGCGGCGGGCGGATCGACGGTCCAGGCCACCACCCGCCCGACCACGGTGGTGCCCCCCACCAGCGCCGCGCGCTGCGCGTCCCCCTCGCCGACCAGCGCGGGCAGCGCCCAGGGCGCGACCGTCGGCCCCAGCCACACCAGCATCGACGCGCCCCGATCGCTCGGCGCCGCCGCGGCCCCCGCGAGCACGGCCAGCCCCGCGCCCAGCGCGCCCAGCCAAAGGTGCGCGGCGGCGTACAGCCCCACCAGCACGTGCGCGTCCACGGCCCACGCGCCGGCGGCGACCACCGCCAACACTGCGGCCCCGCGGCGGCCCAGGCGGCGCGCCTGGAGCAGGCCGAGCCCGGCCCCCAGGGGCGCCCCGACGGCCCAGCCCACCCCCAGCGCGAGGAGCAGGGCCTTCACGAGCGCCACGCCCGCCAGGTTGGGCGGCGCCCCCGCCACCAGGGTGAGCCCGTCGAGCAGGGTGTAGGCGGCGCCACCCACGGCGCCGCCCAGCGCCCCGGCGCTCATCGCCGCCCGCCGCTCCCGGGTCAGGGCCGTCACGGCGGGCCCCCCCCGGCAGCGCCCAAGGGCACGCCGGCGGCGCGCAGCAGGCACAGCAGGCGATCGCGGGTGGTGGGCTCAGCGTCGGCCAGGGTGTGCCGCTCGCCCGGATCGGCGCGCAGATCGTACAGCGCGATCCAGCCCTCGGTGGTGTCGGCCATGAGCTTGTGATCGCCGTCGATGAGCCCCAGCCGGTGGCCGTTGAGGGTGGCGCTGGTGAGCACGGGCCGCGGGGGCAGCGGGGCCCCGAACAGGGCCGGCGCGAGGCTGCGGCCGTCCATGGCCGGCGCGCCGGCGACCCCCAGCAGGTCGAGGATCGTGGGCGCCAGATCCACCAGGCTCACCGGCGCCGCCACCGCCCCGCCCGCGCCGCCGGGCGCCCGCACCCACAGGGGCACCCGCGCCTGCTCGTCGTACACGCTGGTGCCGTGGAAGGACGCCCCGTGCTCGCCGAAGGCCTCGCCGTGATCGGCGCTCAGGATCACCACGGCGCGATCGAGCACGCCCCGCGCGGCCAGGTCGGCCCACAGCGGCTCCAGGGCGTCGTCCACCCGGCGCAGCTCGCTGCGGTAGCGCGCCTGCAGGGGGGCGTCGGCAGGCACGTCGCCGTAGGCGTCGTAGGGCCGGTGCGGATCCATATAGTGCGCCCACAGGAAGAACTGCGCCGGGGCCTCGGCCACGTACCGGCGCAGCCGCTCGGTGAGGGCGCCGCTGGTGACGCCGCGGTTGTCGCGGTTGGTCTTGAGGTAGGGGCCGATGCTCACGCCGCCGAAGCCGCGGGTCACCCCGAAGTGCGGGCGGAAGTACACGTAGGCGATGCTGGTGAAGGTGGGCACGCCGGCCGCCTCGAGCAGCGCCGGCAGGGTGGGCGACCGGTCGTTCAGCGGCGTGGGCGTGCGCATCTTCCAGCTCTGCGGATCGGCGAAGCCGGGCTGGCCCGGGTCGACCACGGGGGCGTCCTGGCCGTCCACCCGGGTGGGCTCGAAGCGCACGCGGTGCGGGTACAGGCCGGTGAACAGCGCGTAGATGCTGCGGGTGGTGCGGGTGGCGGCCGCGTAGGCCCGGTCGAAGCGGGTGGCCCCCGCCAGCCGCGCGTGGGTCTTGGGCATCACCTCGGCCAGCGGCAGATCCCCCCGCAGGGCGTCGATGGTCAGCAGGATCACCGGGGCGCCCTTGGCCTGACCCCCCGCCGGGGGCGGGGCCGCCGCGGGGAAGGTGCAGGGCTGGTCGGTGATGGGCGCAGCCGTGGCGGGCAGCCGCTGCGCCAGCGCCCGCGCCGGCCCCGTGCCCCGGGCCTGCACCTGCTGGCGGGCGACCCAGCTTGACCCCACCACCGCCGGGGCCAGCCAGGGCGCCGCCCCCGCCAGGGGCAGGATCACCGCCGCGCCCTTCGCGAGCCGCGGCCCGGCCCCCAGGGCGCCGGCCAGGCCCGCAGCGCCCAGGCCCGCCGCGGCCAGCCAGCCGTGGGCCATCGGGTACAGGCCCACGTACACCCACGCGTCCACCGCCCCGGCCGCCAAGGCCAGCGCAGCGGCGAGCGCCGCCCCCACCCGCCCGGCCCGACC
>JAUHVS010000203.1 GCA_030424955.1 bacterium
AAGGTCCAGCCGCCGCCCAGCCACAGGCCGAGGGCCGTCGCGGCGGGCGTGAGGTACGCGATGAGGTAGGGCAGCGCCTCCATGGCGATCTCCTGTGCGCGGTGTGTGGGGCCGGCGCGATGCGCCGCTGAACCATTAATGAACTCGCGAGTTGATAAATGTCAAATCGAAGTCGCTACACTCGATCGCGATTGACCCACCCAAGCCGTCGCGGGCGCCGGCTGCCGATGTGCTGCCCTCGCCCGACCCCTGGAGGCCCCATGTCCGGCGCCGCTCGTCTGATCCTCTCGTGCCTGCTCGCCGCCCTCGCCGCCGCCTGCGCCCCCGAGGGCGCGCCCCCGGCGCCCGCCGGCCACCTGGACGCCGTGGGCGCCGATCTGACGGTGGATCGCGAGGCCCTGCTGCGCTTCCAGCTCGACGGCAACACCGTCGCCGAGCAGCTGCCCATCTACGCCGGTGGGCGGCTGCGCCTGACCTACGATCCCCTGCGGCTGCCCGCCTGCCGGGCCACGCGCCCGGACGGCAGCGCCTGGCAGCTCTTCGCCCGGGTGACGGTCACCGATGACGCGGGCGCCGTGGCGCCGCCCGTCACCGTCGAGCTGAGGCCAGCCGGCCGCCTGCACGAGGTCGTGTGGGCGGTGCCCGAGACCGCCACCGCCCTGCAGGTGCGCTTCGTCACCCTCGACCCCGACGGCTGCACCGAGACCGACGCGGGCCCCGACGGCGCGGGCTACGGCTTCGAGGCCAGCCGCCCCTCCGTGCCCGTGCCGCTGGTCTTCGGCGCCGACTGGACCGAGGTGGCCGCCGCGCCGCTGCGGGCCGGCGGCCTGCTGCAGATCGCCTACGCCCCCGAGCGCCTGCCGGTGTGCCGCAGCCGCGCCTACGGCGGCCGCGCGTGGAACATCATCGCGGGCTGGCGCTTCGAGCCGGGCGGCCAGACCGGCCAGGCCGCCCTGTTCGTGGGCGACTTCTACGACGATGACGCCGCCTACCAGCAGCCCCTGGTGCCGGTGCCCGAGGACGCCGAGGCCGTCAGCCTGTGGTTCAGCAACAGCGACCGCACGGGCTGCGTGGGCTGGGACAGCGCCTTTGGCGAGGACTACACCTTCCCCATCGACCGCGCCGTGGCCCAGGGGCCCACCGTGGGCTGGGCCGGGGACGTGCGCTTCGTCATCGTGGGCGACCGGCGCGACGACCGCGGCGACGTCGATCCCGCCTACTACTGGGACCGCTGGCAGGGCGTGCCGCTGGCCAGCGAGATCGAGGTGCAGGCGTGGATCCCCGGGCTGAGCGACCAGCGCTACGCCGATGACGGCGCCGCCCGCGCCGCCGCGGAGGCCGTGTTCGCCGTCGCCGAGACCGACGCCGTGGCGGGGGACGGCCCCGACGGCTGGGGCGAGGTGCCGCTGCGCTTCGCCGGCCAGCGGGGCAACAACTTCGTGTTCACCTGGCCGCTGGTGGGCCTGCGGGGCGCCGCGCCCGTGCCCGACGGGCTGTACGCCTACCGCTTCGCCCTGAGCACCGACGGCGGCCGCACCCGCTACCACGTGGGCGCCGCCGACGGCCGGGACCGCCGGGTGGTGCTCGCCGCCGACGTGGCCTGCGGCCTGTTCCCCGACCACGCCCCCGCCGAGTGCCCCGCCGCGCGCCCCGTGGCGTGGGCCGGCGACGTGGGCGCCCGCCGGGGCGGCGCCTGCGCCTGGCGCGCGGGCATCGAGGACCCCGTCACCTTCACCAAGTCGGCCCTGGGCAGCGACTGCATGGTGCTCACCGCCGACGTCTTCGTGCCGGGCCTCACCGACGCGGGCGGCGATCCCCGCAGCCTGGTGGCCGTGGCCGAGGCCGACATCGGCTACCACCAGGGGCCCCTGGCCCAGCCCGCCACCTACGGCCTGCAGCCCGACGGCCGGGTGGGCAACAACTACCGCTACGCGTGGTCGCTGTCGGCGCTGGTGGGCCGCGCGGACCGCGGCGACTACCGCTACCGCTTCAAGTTCAGCGCCGACGAGGGCCGCACCTGGTTCGTGGTGGGCGCCGTTCGCGACGACGGCTGGCGCGCGCTGCGGGTGCGCAACGACAGCCTGGACGTGGATCCCGAAGACCCGGTGCAGGTCTGCGACGACCTGTGGCGCTTCGACGGGCCGGGCAACCAGCGCCCGGCCTGCGTGCCCTACGCCGTCGACGCGCAGTTCGACGCCAACCACTGCGAGGTCTACCTGAACGCCCTGGGCCGCGGGCAGTTCGCCCAGGCGCAGGCCAACGAGGGCTGGCTGGAGGCCTGGCTGCGGGTGGGCGCCGTCGAGGGCGAGGTGCTGGCGGTGGGCCTGTACGCCACCTGGACCGAGGCCGACGGCGCGCACGAGGGCTGGATGCTCGGCGTGGAGGTGGAGCCGGGCTACTGGCGCGCGGGCCTGCTCACCCACAGCAACGCCCTCGACATCGACCGGGCCCCGCAGGCGGTGGCCTTCTTCGTGGACGTGCGCCGCGCCGATGGCGAGGTGGTGCGGCTGTGGCAGAGCGCGGGGGGCGCCAACTACGCCGTCGACGCCGTGTACGCCGTGCCGGGCTACGTGCTGGGCATCGGCTCCGGCAGCATCGAGTACGCCGACGAGGGCCAGGCCCTGTTCGACCCCAAGCGCGCGTGCCAGCGATGAGCGCGCGGGGGCTGTGGGCCGGGGCGCTGCTGGTCGCGGCGCTGGCGCTGGGCTGTGACGACGGGGCGACGGCCTCGGGCGCAGACCAGGGGGCCGGCGGCGAGGGTGGTGTCGGTGGCGTGGGCGGCGCCGGTGGCGTGGGCGGCATGGGCGGTGTAGGCGGCGCCGGTGGTGCGGGCGGCGTGGGCGGCGCTGGCGGTACGGGTGGCATCGGTGGTGCGGGCGGGACCGGTGGCGTGGGCGGCGCAGGTGGGGTCGGTGGCACAGGCGGCATGGGCGGCGCCCCCGGGCCGGTCGCCCTCGACGGGTGGTGCGCCGCGCTGTCGCAGGCCCAGCAGGCCCGCGCCGGCCGCTGCCCGGGTGATCCCGCGGGCGCCCCGAGCGCCTGCCTGCAGCCTGCGCTGGCCCGCCTCGGCCAGCAGGGCGCCCTCGCCCTGCGCGACGCCGACGCGGCCGCCTGCCTCACCGCCCTGCGCGACGGCCCGTGCGACACGCCGGCGACCGCCTGTGGCGCGGCCCTGGAGGGCCAGGTGGCCGCGGGTGGCCCCTGCGCCCTGGGCCTGGAGTGCGCCCCCGACGCCTGGTGCGCGCCCGACGTGCTCACCTGCCCCCGCACCTGCGAGGCGCGGGTAGCCCCCGGCGCGGCGTGCGATCCGCTGGGCGCCCCGTGCCCGGCCGATCACGCCTGTGTGGCGGGGCTGTGCACCGCGCGGGCGCCCGCCGGGGCCGCCTGCGACGCCGCCCCCTGCGCCGCCGGCCTAGGCTGCGTCGCCGGCGTGTGTGCGCCCCTGGGGGCGCGGGGCGCGGCCTGTGGCGCCGCCCCCTGTGCGCCGGGCCTGACCTGCCTCGACGGCGCCTGCGCGCCCCTGGGCGACCTGGGTGCCCCCTGCGGCGCGAGCACTGACTGTGCGCTCATCGACGGCGCCGTGCCCGTGTGTGAGGGCGGCCGCTGCGCCGCCCTGCCCGGCCCGGGCGCCCCCTGCTACGAGCTGCAGTGCGCCGACGCGCGCTGCGCCGTCGAGGCCACGCCGCCCACCTGCGTGGCGTGGCCCGCGCCGGGCGCCGCCTGCCTGCCGGGCGGTCGCTGCGGCCCGAGCGCGCGCTGTGTGGCGGATCAGTGTGTGGCCCGCGGCGCGCCGGGCGCGGTGTGCACCGCGGCGGCGGACTGCGCGACCGGCCGCTGCGGCGGCGGGCTGTGCCGTGCGGCCGACGCGCCCCTCTGCCCTGTGGAGTGATGGGGCCTGTGGAGTGAGTGGGTCTCCGGGCCAGTGACGTGACCCGCTGGCGCTGCGGCTAGAGCAGGCCCCAGCGGCGGCGCAGGAACCACTCGGCGCTCGGCAGCAGGATCGCCAAGAGCAGCAGCCACACGCTGGCCCACAGGGGCACGTCGCGGCGCCGGTTGACCTTCACCACCTTCGGCGCGACCCGCGGCAGGTCGCTCAGGCCGTCCGACAGGGTGCGCGCCTCGCCGCCGCCCGCCTGCGCGAGGCGGGCCAGGGTGTCGGCCCGGGCCGCCGTGCGCCGCAGCTCGATGGGGTCAGGCGCCACCACGAAGATCTCGTCGTCGGTGACCTCGCCCGCGGGCAGCGCGGCCTTGGCGGTCACCACGTACGCCCCGTCGCCCTCGGGCGTGAAGCGCACCACGGCCTCGCCGGTCTCGGTGGTGGTGGTGTCGATCGGGTCGAGCTGCGCCACCTGGTGGGTGCCGCCCTCGTCCGTCCAGCGCCGCTCCACCGCCAGCCGCACGGGCACGTCGGCGGCCGGCGCGTAGTCGGCGCCCACCACCCGGGTCACCAGGGTCACCTCGGCGCCCAGCGGGTAGCGGTCGCGATCGGCCTCGACCCGCACCGGGTTGAGCTCGGGATCCTTGATGAGCCAGCGGATCGCGTTGCCCCAGAACTTGTAGTAGTGCCGCGCGTCGCCGCCGCCCTCGGCCGCCAGGAACGCCCAGTGGTAGGTGCTGTCGGTGGTGACGGCGAGCACCCGGCCCTCGCCGTACTCGCGGGTGGCCACCACCGGCGCGGGATCGCCGCCCGCCGTCTCGCTCGGGTGGCTCAGCAGCACGGTGGCGTCGGGGGTGGGCCCCAGCACGCGGTTGATGCCCGACAGCTCGGGCAGCCCCGCCCACAGCGCCCGGTTGTCCTCGGGCACCAGGCTCAGCGCGGTGATGGGGTGGCGCAGCCCGGCCTCGGTGAGCGTGGGCTTGAAGCGGCTGAGCGAGATCAGGTCGTTGGGGCCCGAGGGCAGGGTGACCGGCAGGGCCTCGGCCAGCGGCGTGCCCGCGTAGCCGCCGGGGGTGAAGCTCAGATCGCCGCCGATCATCACGAAGCCGCCGCCGTCGCGGATGTAGTCGCGGATGAGCGGCAGGTACTGCTGCATGTGGTAGCCGCGGTACGTGAAGTTCTGGAACACGATCAGATCGAAGCTGCCGAGCTGCTCCTCGAAGAGCTCGCGGGTGGGGAACGGGATCAGGCTCAGCTCGTCGGTCTGGGCCACCTGCACGCTGGCGCCGGTGCGCAGGATGAAGAAGCTGATGAGATCCACATTCGGGTTCTTCTTCAGCAGCTTGCGCAGGAAGCGCTGGTCCCAGCTGGGCCGCCCCACCACCTGCAGCACGCGGATCTTGTCGCGGATGATGCGGATGACGAACTGCCGCCGGTTGTTGACGGTGATCTGCTCGTTGGGGGCCGCGCCCACCTCCAGGGTGAACACCGCCTTGCCCGTCTTGTCGGGCACGAACTCGAACTCGAAGGGGTAGCGGCGCTCGTCGGGGCGCAGCTGAAGCTGCTTGGTGCCCAGCACCGTCTCGCCGCGGCGCAGGGTCACGGGCAGGGTCAGCCCCGTGTAGCCGGTGACCGTGATGGTGGCCTCGATGCTCACCACGTTGCGCACGAAGGCGAAGTCGTCGTGGGCCACGTCGGTGATGGCCACGTCCCGCGGGGGGTCCTTGGGCCCGGTGAACACCGTGTGGATCGGGGCCTTCAGCCGGCTCGCCACGGCCGCGACCCCGGCGGGGATCGCGTCGCTGCCGGGCAGCAGCTCGCCCAGCACGCCGTTGTCGGCGCCGTCGCTCACCACCACCACCGCCGCCAGATCCTGGGGCTGGAACCGCGCGGCGATGTCCTCGAGGGCGGCCACCGTGCGGGTGGCGTCGCCGCGGGCGGTCAGGGCGCCGGGCTCGGCCAGGGGGCGGGCGTGATCGTCGAAGGCGAACCAGTCGACCTGGTGATCCTCGCGCCAGGCGGCCACCTCGCCGGCGGCGTCCGCGAGCATGGCCTGGGTGTCGGCCAGCCGGGTCTCGTCGGCCCCGGGCAGGGCCATCGACCGGCTGCCGTCCAGCAGCATCACCACGTGGTTGCGCACGCGGGTGACGTGCTCGAGCCGCACGCCGGGCTGCAAGAACAGCAGGCCCAGCAGCACCACCGCGGCGCTGCGCAGGGCGAACAGGGTCCAGCGGCGGCGGGGCGTCAGCGCGCGGGTGTTGATCCAGGCCAGCGCCACCACCGCGATCATCGCCGCGGCCACCAGGGCCAGCACCCAGGCCCCCCACTCGTTGAGGAGCACCAGGCGGGCCGCGTTGTACTCGCCGGCCGCGTCGAACAGGGCTTGCAGCATGGCTACCGGCCCGTGCGCCAGTGGCGGCGGCGCAGGATCGCCGTGGTGTGCACCTGGTCGCGCTTGTAGTTCAGGCAGGTGGCGTACATCACCAGGTTCAGCCCGGTGCGGAAGGCCATCTCGCGCTGGTGCGCGCCGCCGGGTACCACCGGCAGCAGCCAGCGGCCCAGGGTGTCGCGGCCAAAGGCGCCGAAGGTGTCGTTGCGGGCGTAGAGGATGGGGCTGCGATCGTCGAAGTCGACCCCCTCGAGGGTGGGCGTGCGCCGCACCCGGCCGTAGGGCCGGTCGAGCAGGTAGAAGGTGCGAAACAGCGTGTGATCGTCGCCCAGCCGCGTCAGCGGGCCGTCGGGCCACAGGGCGGCCAGCTCGGCGCGCACGCTGGCGTCGAACCCGTCATCGCCCATGGGCGAGGCGTCGTCGATGAACAGCGTGCCGCCCGCCCGCAGGTAGCGCCGCAGGCGGCCGCGGGCGTCGGGGGTCAGCGGCGCCACGGGGCCGGTGCCGATCCACACCAGCAGCGGCAGGCGGAACAGCGCCGGATCCTCGGGGCTCACCGGGATCGCCTTCTCGCCCACGTCGATGCTGGTGCGCTTCGACACCTCCCACATGAGCTGCTCGACGGCCATGGGCCGCGCCTCAGCGCCGCCGCCGTGGGTCAGCAGGCCGATGCTCACCTCGGTGTCGGGGCCCATCGCGCCGGCCACACCCGGGGCGAGGGCCGCCGCGGTGACCTGGGCGAGGAACTGACGGCGGGTGGGGGCGGGCACGGGCACTCCAGTGGGGACGGCGAGGGCACGGAGACGGCGAAAGCAGAACCGGGACAGGCCGGGCCAGTATGCCCGCGACCACGCGAAGGGCCTGTTGCCCATGACGCCCACGCGGCGGCGGGGGTCGCAGGTGTCATGGGGCTGGCGCCACTGTGCGGGGCGGCCCGCTGCGGGTCAATTGCCCAGCGGCAGGGTGGGCAGCACGAAGATGGCCTGCTGCGACGCCGCGGGCTCCTGGCTGTCGCGCACCTCGGCGAAGAAGAAGAAGCCGGTGAGGGTGATCTGGGTGAAGGGGATCTGCAGCTCGACGATCTGCGCCGGATCCACCACCGCGCCCGCCAGCACGCCGTCCTCGCCCAGCGCCAGCCCGTCGGGGATGCCCGACTGCGGGATGAAGCCCCGCAGCCCGGCGGGCAGCTCCACCTCGCTCCAGGTGTACGGCCGCAGCCCGCCGCGGGCCTGCAGCTCCGCCCGGTAGGGGATGGGCAGGTTGGGCACCACCGTGATCAGCGGCAGGGTCACGATGCGGGTGACGAACAGCTCCAGGATCTGGTCGGCGATGATGCGCAGGGGCGCGATCTCGACGGTCAGCGTGAAGGCCTTCTCGGTAAAGTTGGGCGGCCGGGCGGCGTCCACCACCCGCACGGTGAGGTCGAAGGCGCCGACCTCGGCCGGCACCCCCTGGATGACCCCCTCGCCCGTCAGCGCCATGCCCATGGGCAGCGCGCCCTCCACCAGGAACCAGCCGTAGCGCCCCTCGCCGCCCAGGGCGCCCAGGGCCTGCTCGTAGGCCTGGCCCTCCTCGGCGTTGGGCAGCCGCTCCGTGGTGATCTGCAGGCCGTCGCCCACCACCGTCAGGGTGAGCGCGGCGCTGGCCTCGGCCCCCGCGTCGTCGGTGACCGTCAGCGTGATCGGGAACGCGCCGGCGGCCTCGGGCCGGCCGACCAGGCTGGTGCCCTCGAAGTCCAAGGCCACGCCCGCGGGCAGCGCGCCGTCCACCGCCCAGGTGTAGGGGGGCGTGCCGAACTCGGCGACCAGCGGGGCCAGGTAGTCCACGCCCACCTGCCCGGCGGGCAGGCCGTCCAGCGCCACCCGCAGGGGCGGCGGCACGCAGGCGCCCTCGGCGCACACGCCGCCGTCGGCGCAGTCGGCGTCGCGCACGCAGGCCACGCACCCGCCCTGGAAGCACGCCTGCCCCTCGGGGCACGGCGTCTCGACGTAGCGCTGCCCGTCCTCGCTGCAGGCCAGCCGGCCCGCGGGCCCGCAGAGCACCTCGCCGGGCGCGCAGTTCACCCCGCCCATGGGCGGCGGGGCGCAGGCCCCGTCCAGGCACACCTCGCCGTCGGCGCAGGGCGTGCGGCCCCAGGTCAGGCCGTCCGCGTTGCACACCAGGGCCACCCGCTCGCCGCAGGCCAGCTCGCCCGGGGTGCAGATGCGCCCCACGCAGGCCCCGTCCAGGCAGGTGCTGTCGTCGTCGCAGGCCGTGGCGTCGCCGTAGCCCGAGCCGTCCACGAGGCACGCCTCGACCTGCCCGTCATCCGTGCACCGGCGCGCGCCAGGGCTGCACACCAGGTCGACGCAGGCGCCGTCCTGGCACAGGCTGGCCTCGCCGCAGCGCTCCACCAGCCAGCCCGTCGCGTCGTCGATGCAGGTGCGCAGCAGGCCGTCTACGCAG
>JAUHVS010000204.1 GCA_030424955.1 bacterium
GCCGATCTCCACCAGGATCTCGCCGTCGCGCTGCCGCTGCTCTAGCTGGCGGGCGTAGCCGACGATGCGCAGGTGGGCCTTCACCCGCGCGACGACCTCGTCCACGTGGAACGGCTTGGCGATGTAGTCGTCAGCGCCGGCCTCGAGCGCCTGGGTCAGCACCTCGGCGCTGGCGCGGCCGGTGAGCACGATCACCTGCATCCCGCTCAGGCGGTCCTCCTGCGCCAGCGCCGCGAGCACCTGGAAGCCGTCGAGCCGCGGCATCAGCAGGTCGAGCAGCAGCACGTCGGGCGGATCGGCGCGGATGGCGTCGAGGGCGGCGCGGCCGTCGGGCTGGGCGTCGGCGTGGATGCCGTGCTCGCCGAGGGCCTGCACCAACAGCGTGCGCATCAAGCGCTCGTCGTCGGCCACCAGGACCCGGCGGGGGGTGTTCACGGCGCGCTGACCGGGGGGGCGAGGAAGGCGGCGATGGCGTGCTGGTAGACGGTCTTGAGGGGCACGCCAGCCGCGCGGGCCAGCGCCGCGCAGGCGTCGTGCTCGGGCGCGGCGTTGATCACCGCGCCGTCGCGCTCGGCGAGCTTCACGGGCACCGGGCCGAAGGGGGTCTGCACGGTGACGTGGCGCCGGCTGAGGATCTGGCGGCTCACGGGGTAGCGGCGCACGCCGATGGCGCTGGACTCGCGCAGCAGGGTGGCCTCGATGGGGCCGGCGCGGCCGGGCCCCGCCAGGGCGCCCACCAGCAGGCCGGGCCGGTTCTTCTTCATGTGGATCGGCACGAACCAGGCGTCCAGCGCGCCGGCCTCGAAGAGGCGGTCGAGCAGGTAGCCCGCGAGCTCGGGGTTGAAGTCGTCGAGGTTGGTCTCGATGACCTCACAGCGATCGGTGAGCGGCGCCGTGTGCCCGAGCACCGCCCGCAGCAGGTTGGGGCGATCGGGCAGGTCGAGATCGCCCGCGCCCCAGCCGATGCGGTCGACGATCATCTCGGGGAACGGGCCCACCCCGTCGGCCCAGGCCTTGATGAAGGCGGCGCCCGTCGGGGTGACGAGCTCTTTCTGCACCGGGCACGGGGTGATGGGCAGGCCCGCCAGCAGCTCCAGGGTGGCCGGCGCGGGCAGGGGCATGCGGCCGTGGGCGCAGCGCACGAACCCCCGGCCGATGGGCGGCGGCGCGCTGATGAGGCGATCGATGCCCAACAACCACAGGCCATAGGCGACGCCCACGATGTCGATGACGCTGTCGACGGCCGCGACCTCGTGGAAGTGCACCTGCTCGATGGGCACGCCGTGGCACTTGGCCTCGGCGGCCGCGATCAGGTCGAAGGCCTGCCGCGCCTTGGCCACGACGGGCGCGGGCAGGGCGCCGCCCTCGATGGCCGCGATGATCTCGGCGTAGTGGGTGTGCGGGTGGTCGTGATCGTGGGTGTGCGGGTGGTCGTGATCGTGGGTGTGCCCGTGATCGTGGGTGTGCCCGTGATCGTGCGGGTGGTCGTGATCGTGGGTGTGCCCGTGATCAGGGTGATGCCCGTGATCGTGGGTGTGCCCGTGATCGTGGGTGTGCCCGTGATCGGGGCCCTGGGCGTGCTCGATGATGCCGTGGGGCCCCTCGCGCTGGTCGCCCACCAGCACGTGCACGTTCACGCCCCGCACGCCCAGCTTGGTGGCCTCGCCGACCTCCAGGGACCACGGGGGCAGCGGCAGGGTCTGCAGGCCGGCCTCCAGCCGTACCGGGTCGACGCCCAGATCGATCAGGGCCCCCAGGGTCATGTCGCCGGCGATGCCCGAGAAGCAGTCCAGGTACAGGGTGCGCGCGCTCATTCCGCCTCGATCAGGGGTCGCATCAGGGCGGCGGCATAGCCGGCGCCGAAGCCGTTGTCGATGTTGACCACGGTGATGCCCGCCGCGCAGGCGTTCAGCATGCCGAGCAGGGCGGCGATGCCCCCCAGGCTGGCGCCGTAGCCCACGCTGGTGGGCACCGCGATGACCGGGCGGGCCACCAGGCCCCCGACCACGCTGGCGAGGGCGGCCTCCATGCCGGCCACCACGATGATGACGTCGGCGGCGCGCAGGGCGTCCACGTGGGCGAGCAGGCGGTGTAGCCCCGCGACGCCCACGTCGTCGATCTGGCGCACGCTGCAGCCGCAGATCCGCGCGGTGAGGGCGGCCTCGAGGGCGACGGGGCGGTCGGTGGTGCCGGCGGTGACCACCAGCACCTCGCCGGCGCGGCGCACCGGCGCGGGCGCGGTCTCGATGAGCAGGCAGCGGGCCTCGGCCTCATAGCGGGCCGGCAGATCGGGCAGGCGGGCCGCCACGTCGGCGGCGATCTCGGGGGTGAGGCGCGTGGCGAGCACCCGCCCGTGGGCGGCGTACAGCGTGGCCGCGATGGCGGCGATGTGCTCGGCGGTCTTGCCCTGGCCGAAGATCACCTCGGGCAGGCCGCGGCGCTCGGCGCGGCCGACGTCCACGGTGGCGAAGCCCAGCTCGGTGAAGCCGGTGCGGCGCAGATCGGCCAGGGCGCTGTCGACGGGCTGGTCACCGGCCGCCACCCGCTGCAGCAGGGTGCGTAGCGCGGCGTCGGTGGGGCGCTCAGCGGCGGCAGGGGGCGGGGCGGTGGGGTCGGTCGCGTCGGTCATCGCGGTCTCAGGCGTCCAGTCATTGAGGGTCAGGCGAGGCGGGGGCTGGCCGGTCTGATGCCTGGGCGCCTGCGTGCGTGGCGTCTGTGGTCGGCGCCGGCGTCTGTGGGCCGCCCAGGGTGGTCTGGGGGAGCCGGCTGATGTCCACCACGAAGATGGGCTTGCCCACCGGATCGAGGGTGACCCCGTGCAGCCCCTGGATGCGCTCGAGCAGCGCGCCGAGGGGCTTGACCACGGCGTCCTGCTGGCCGACCACGCGGTCGACGGCGAGCACCACCTCGTCGCGGCCCATGCGCAGGATCACCGCAGGGAAGCGGGCGTCGGGCAGGGGCGCGTCCCACCCCAGCACGCTGCGCAGGCTCACGACCCGGTGGTCGTCGTGGCCGTAGCGCACGGTCATCTGGCCGTCAGGCCGGGTGATCAGGCTGTCGGGATCGAAGTTGGCCGTGCGCACCACCCGCGCCAGGGGCAGGCCGAAGGTCTGGCCGTCGGCCTCCACCAGCAGCAGCTTGCCGATGCCCGGGCTGCGGGGCAGGCGCAGGCGGAACAGCGTGCCCACCGCCGGCTCGCTGTGGATCTCGAGGGTGCCGCCCAGCTCGGTGACCTGCTCGTGCACCACGTCCATGCCCACGCCGCGGCCGGCCATGGCGCCGGCCTGCAGGCGGGTGGTGAAGCCGGGCAGGCACAAGATGAGCCGCAGGTCGCGGGCGGCGGCGCGCTCGGCCACCGCGCGCTCCATCAGGCGCTGGCTGACCACCCGCTCCACGATGGCGGCGCGGTCCACGCCCTGGCCGTCGTCGCCCAGCTCGATGATGATCTCGTCGCGCACCCGCACGCAGGCCAGGGTCAGCACCCCCGTCGCGGGCTTGTTGGCCGCCGAGCGCACCTCGGGGGCCTCGATGCCGTGCTCGATGGCGTTGCGCAGCAGGTGGGTGATGGGCGCGTCGAGGCCCTCGACGATGGCCCGGTCCACCTGCTCGTCGGCGCCGCGGATCACCAGGGTGGCCCGCTTGCCGGCCTGCCGGGCGAGGTCGCGCACCACCCGCGGCAGCCGATCGGTGAGCACCGAGAACGAGGTCAGCCGCGCGGTGAGCGCCTGGGTGTGGAGCTGATCGAGCAGCCGCGACAGCTCGCCCAGGCCCTCGCTCATGGCGGGCTGGGGGGCCTGCCGGTTCAAGGCCCACAGCCGCTGCGACACGATCAGCAGATCGCCCACGTGGTCGAGCAGATCGTCGATCCAGCGGGTCTTGACCCGGATGGTGCGGGCCGCGGCGCGGCGCGCGCGCACCATCGCCGACGCGGCCCCCGTCTCGCTCGGGGCCTCCAGGGGCACGGTCACCCGGTCGGGCACGGGCCCGCTGGGGGGGCCCCCGACGCTGGCCAGCGGGGGCGGCGCGAGGCTGGCCCGCTCCGGGCGCGCGGCGGGGATGGGGATCGTGGACAGGGTGTCCTCGATGAGCAGCTCCACGCTCTCGCCGGGCTCGAAGGCCGACTCGAAGTCGAAGTCCAGGTCATCCAGGGCGTCGAGCAGATCGGGATCCCCCACCAGCTGCAGCGCGTCGGCGGCCTCGGGCTGCACCGTCGGCGCCCGCACCTCCACGCGATCCCAGTCGGGCATCAGGCGGATGAAGGCCTCGACCTTGTCGGCGGGGTGCGGGCTGCGCAGCAGCACCGTGAGCGGCCCCGCCAGGGTCCCGGCTCGCAGGTGGTCGATGGGGGGGTTCGACCAGCGGACCTCGCCCAGGGCCTCCAGCTTGCGCACCAGCAAGAAGCCGCGCAGGCCCGGATCGGCGGTGTCGGCGACGAGGCCCACCACCACCTGCAGATCGCCTGGCCCGATGGCGGGGGCGGCGATGGCGGGGGCCGTGCTCAGCGCGCTGCGGGGTGGGTGGCTCAGGCTCGGGGGGCGGGCGCTGATGCTGGGCGGGCGGGGGACGGGCTGGCCCGAGGGCGCGCGGCCCAGCAGCTGGTGGATGCGCTCGCTCAGCCGCTCGGCGGTGTGGTCGAGCTGGAGCGGGGCGTCGGCCTCGACGTCGCTGAGCCACTGGGTCATGCGATCCACCCCGCCCAGCAGGGTGTCGACCGTGGTGGGATCCAGCGCGTGCTGGCCCTTGCGCACCGAGTCCATCAGATCCTCGAGCTGGTGGGACAGCTCGAAGAGCGGCTGGTAGCCCATGGTGCCGCTCATGCCCTTGATGCTGTGGAACAGCCGGAACACGGTGTCGATGTGCTCGCGCTGGGTGGGATCGGCCTCCAGCGCCACCAGCAGGCGCCCCAGCGTCTCGAGGTTCTCCTGGGTCTCGCTGATGAACAGGTGCTTGTACTTCGACAGATCCACGTCAGATCGCCTCGGCCACGGCCTGGGTGAGGGCGGCCACGTCCATCAGGTGGAAGTCGTAGGTGGGCGTCGACAGGCTGGCGCGCACCCAGTCCGAGGCCCGCACGAACAGGCGCACGTCGCTCACCCGGCTGGTCTGCCGCGCGTCCTCGACGGCCACCGAGCGGGCGATGAGGGCCAGGGTCTGGTCGGGCAGGGTGAGCAGCACCGCGACGGTGGGCGTGCAGTCGCCCTCGATGGCCAGGAAGCCGGCGGCGTCCAGCAGCGTCACGACGCGGCCGTGGCGGTACACCGCGCCGGTCACCCAGGGGGGCGCCCAGGGCACCCGGGACGCGCGGGCGATGGGGAAGACCTCGACCACGTCGGCGACGTCGAAGCCCAGGTGCACGGGGCCCACGTCGGCCACGAGGTACTGGCCCGGCTCGGCGTCGGGGCCCAGGAGCCCGTCGAGGGAGGCGGTCACAGCCTGAAGTGTCCGGCGGCCTGCTGGAGCGTGGCGGCGAGCTCGCTCAGCCGGGCGGCCTGGTCGCGCAGGGCCAGGGTGTGCTGCCGCTGCACCGACGAGGCCTGCTCGGCGGAGCGGCTCGCCTCGGCGATGCGGGTCGCGCCTTGGCGCACGCCGTCGGCCACCTGCACCACCTCGTCGGCCAGCTCGAGCTGGCGCCCGGTCAGGCTCGACAGCGCCTCGACCTTGTCGCTCTCGCGGCGGGCGGCGAGCACGATGCGGTCGAGGGTGGCCAGGATCTCGTCGAGGCGCGCGCGGCCCTCGCCCAGCTCGTCGCTGGAGGCGCGCATGGTGACCACCACGGTGCGGGTCTCGCGGTCGATGCGCTCGACGATCTCGCGGATGCGGGCGGCGCGCTGGCCCGAGGAGTCGGCCAGGCGGCGGATCTCATCGGCCACCACCGCGAAGCCCTGGCCTGCCTCGCCGGCGCGGGCAGCCTCGATGCTCGCGTTCACGCTCAGCAGGTGGGTCTGCTGCGCCACCGACGAGATGGCCTCGACGATCTCGTGAATCTCAGCGGTGGACTGCGAGAGGCTCACCACCGCCACCGAGGCGTCGTCCACCCGCTCGAACACGCTGTGCAGCCGGCCGATGACCTGGCGGGTGGACTCGGAGCCGGCGGTGGCCGCCTCGCGGGTGTCGCGGGTGCTACGGGCGGCGTCCCCGGCGATGTCGGCGGCGCCGCGCAGATCCTCCGCCATGCGGGCGATGATCTGCCGCTGGCGCTCAGCCTGGCCGGTCTGCTGCTCGGTGCGCTCGGTGATGCGCCCGAGCTGATCGAGCACGCCCTGGGCCTGCTCGCCCACGGCCTGGGTGGTGCTCACGAGGGCCACCGACGCGTGGCCCAGCTCGCCCGCGCTGCCTTGGATGCGCTCCACGAGATCGCGCAGATCGTCCAGCAGGGCGGCGGTGGCGTGGGCGATCAGCTCCAGCTCGTCGGGCCACTCGCTCGTCCGTACGGGCAGCCGCTCGCGCAGATCGCCGCGGCCCACGGCGCGGGCGGCGCGGGTGACGCCGCCCAGCGGGCCGATGAGCCAGCGCGACGCCCACCAGGCGGCGATGAGGATCGGCACCACCACCGCGAGGGCCAGCCACGAGGGGTTCTGGGTGTTGGCGTAGAAGTCGCTCTGGGTGAGCACCAGCACCGCCACCAGCGTCACCAGCACGGTCGCCAGGTTGGACAGCGCGATCTTGGTCGAGAGGCTGAGCCGCACGTCGGGGATCTCGACCCCGGGGCGCGGCGGTTCGGGCGGCGCGTTCATGGGCCGATTCTAGGGCAGGGGGCGCAGCAGCGCATGCTTTCTCACGGACAGGCCGTGGGCGCGGCCTGCGGAGGCGCGCGGCGGGCTTGACAGCATCGATGGGTGTCAATAGCCTGCCGCGCGTTCGCCGTATCAGATGGGTGTGCGACACCCGCGGCGTGACCTCCGCTTTTCAAGATCCCCTCTCGCGCTCAGAACTGGATGGACCAGTTCAGCCCGGAGGACCAGCCGCCGACCGACCCTGCCTCATCAGCGTTCAACGAACCGAGGACCGCTCCGGGTGCACGTCCGTGCCGGAGTCGAGAGGCCCATCCGAGGATAGTGCATGAACCTCAAAGAGCTGAAGCAACTCAAGATCGGTGAGCTTGCCGCCATGGCGCGCGGCATGGGCATCGAGAACTCGTCGGGCCTGCGCAAGCAGGAGCTGATCTTCGAGCTGCTCAACGAGCAGACCAAGAAGAACGAGCCGATCTTCGGCGAGGGCGTCTTGGAGATCCTGCCTGACGGCTTCGGCTTCCTGCGTTCGCCGGACTACAACTACCTGCCCGGGCCCGACGACGTGTACGTCTCGCCCAGCCAGATCCGCCGCTTCGGCCTGCGCACCGGCGACACCGTCGCCGGGCAGATCCGCCCGCCGAAGGACACCGAGCGCTACTTCGCCCTCCTCAAGGTTGAGACCATCAACTTCGAAGAGCCCGAGGTCACCAAGAAGAAGATCCTCTTCGACAACCTGACCCCGCTCTACCCCGAGGAGAAGCTCAACCTCGAGTACCACGAGCGCAACTTCTCGACCCGCGTCATCGACCTGCTGACGCCCATCGGCAAGGGCCAGCGCGCGCTCATCGTGTCGCCCCCCCGCGCCGGTAAGACCGTGCTGCTGCAGAACGTGGCCAACGCCATCGTGGCGAACCACCCCGAGGTCTACCTCATCGTGCTGCTCATCGATGAGCGCCCTGAGGAGGTCACGGACATGGAGCGCTCGGTGGAGGGCGAGGTCGTCAGCTCGACCTTCGACGAGCCCGCCCAGCGCCACGTGCAGGTGGCCGAGATGGTCATCGAGAAGGCCAAGCGCCTCGTGGAGCACAAGAAGGATGTCGTCATCCTCCTCGACTCCATCACCCGCCTCGCCCGCGCCTACAACACGGTCGTGCCCCCCTCGGGCAAGATCCTGTCGGGTGGTGTGGACTCCAACGCGCTGCACAAGCCCAAGCGCTTCTTCGGCGCCGCGCGCAACATCGAGGAGGGCGGCAGCCTGACCATCATCGCCACCGCGCTGGTCGACACCGGCAGCCGGATGGATGAGGTCATCTTCGAGGAGTTCAAGGGCACGGGTAACTCCGAGATGCACCTGAGCCGCAAGCTCATGGAGAAGCGCATCTTCCCCTGCCTCGACATCAACAAGAGCGGCACCCGCAAGGAGGAGCTGCTCATGGATCAGATCACCCTCAACCGGGTGTGGATCCTGCGTCAGCTCCTGCACCCGCTCAACGTGGTGGACTCCATGGAGTTCATGCTCGACAAGATCGCCAAGACCGAGTCGAACCACGAGTTCCTGGAGTCGATGTCCGGCTGATCGCGGGCCTCCCGCCCGGGCCTCAGCGCCCGGGCGACCGCGGCCCTGGCAGGTCGTTGAGGCGCGCGCCCGCGACACCCCTGACGTCGCCGGCGCGCTCGGGCTCGGCCCGCGCGCCTCGACAGCCTGCCCGCCGCCGCTCCACCCCCCCGCTCGCCCCCGCCCGTGGAGCCCCCCATGCACGACAAGCTGGCCGATCTGGCCCGTCGCTTCGATGAGCTGACCGCCCAGATGGGCGATCCTGGCATCTACGACATCCCCGGCGCCTTCCAGCGCATCGCCAAAGAGGCGGGCAGCCTGGAGCCCATCGCCACGGCCTACCGCCGCTGGGTGGTGGTCACCCGCGAGCTGGGCGAGGCCCAGGAGATGCTCGACGGGGAGCGTGA
>JAUHVS010000205.1 GCA_030424955.1 bacterium
CTGGGGCCGACCCCGGAGGCGCGCCGCGGGCTCAGCGATCCGCGGCGGCGCGGGCGATGACGGCGGGGGTCTGGTCGACCCGGGCCAGGTAGTACCGCAGGGCGCGGATCTCGGGGGTGTCGAGCAGGAACAGCTCAGCGGCGAAGCGCGCGTCCAGCGGCTGGTGGTGCAGCACGGCCTCCACCCGGGCGGTGCGGGCGGGCAGCCGGTAGATCACGGTGTCGGCGCCGGGCTGGAAGTCGGGATCGTCCGCCACGCCCGTGGGCGCGGTCGCCGGCCCGTCGGGGTGATCGGCGCGCCACCCGCGGGGCAGCAGGCGGTTGTCGCGGCAGTACGCGCTGCCCCGCAGCAGGCGCCAGGTGGGCTGCCCCTGCGGATCGCACATCTGCGCCGCCCACACCTGCACCTGGTCGGGGCGGTCGATGGTCTGGTGCGGCCCCTGCACCGGCCCGCCGGCGCGCTCGAAGTCCGCCACGGCGTCGCCCACCAGCAGCCGCCCCTCGGCGTCGGGGCGCCCGCTCTCGAAGACCACGGCGCCGGCGGCGTCCAGGGCGGTCAGGTGCAGCCACACCCGGCGGCTGGGGAAGCCGCTCGGCAGCTTGTGGCCGGTCTGGTTGTGCACCGTGATCGACAGCTCGACGCCGTCGCCCACGGGGGTCAGCGGGCTCAGCTCGAGGCGCGCGGCCGAGGCCAGGCTGTCGCGGGTGGCCGCCAGGGTGGCCTCGAAGGCCTCGCGGGGCGCCTGGGTGGCGAGCTCAGCGCCAAAGTCCCGCAGCACCTGCAAGATGAGGGTGTTGCCGCCCACCAGCAGGTGGCGGCCGATGGGGGCCCGGGCGGCCACCTGCGGGAAGTCGCCCCCGTTGGGGCGGCGGGCGATGGCGGTGCGGATGGGATCGCCGTCGGCGTCATCGCTGGGCAGGTGGCAGGCCTGGCAGGTCACGCCGTCGGCCTCGAAGGCGCTGTTGCGCCACTCGAGGAAGGTGGCCTGCTCTAGCAGGGTGTGGCCCGTGGGCGTGGCGGTGTCGTCGAGGGTGGGGGTCTCGAGCACGTGGCAGCTGCTGCACAGCACGCTCTCGGTCACGTGATCGGCCTGCACCGGCGTGAAGCCGCTGTTGCTCACCATGGGGTTGGCGAAGGGGTTGGCGTGGGGCCCGTAGGCCACCGGCGCGTCGCCCGCCGCCCACTGGCCGCTGAACACGGCCTCGCTGCCCAGGCCCTCGGCTGGGATCTGGTGGCAGGTGGTGCAGTTCACGCCGTCGCGGGCGATCTGGCCCTCGGGGCTGGCGGCGTCCAGCAGGCCCACATCGGCGCCGTCGCCGGCGGCCCGCCAGCCGGCGGGGGCGTGGCAGTTGAGGCACTTGGCCTCGATCAGCGCCTCGGCGCCGGGGTTGGTGGCGACCTCGGCGGACATGGTGGCGCGCCAGAGTGGGTCGCGGGCCGAGTTGGCCATCATGCTCGACTGCCACAGGTCGAAGGGCCCGACGGCGCGGCCGGCCCCGTCGCGCAGGGCCTGGGCGCCCGCGGCGGCGGTGTGGCAGGCGCCGCACACGGGGCTGCTGGCGAAGCCGCCGGCGGAGACCGCCCCGGTCTGCGGCGGGCTGGGCAGCGGCGCGGGCTCGCCGAGGGGCCCGGCGTCGAGGGCGCCGAGATCGGACTCGGCGTCCGGGGCCGGCCCGCCGTCGCGGGGGCCGAGATCGGCGGGCGGGGCGCCGTCGTCCGTGGCGGTCGCGCCATCCGCGGTGGCGTCGCCTGGGGCGCCGTCCTGGAAGGCATCGGTCGGCGGGCTGCCGTCGGTCGGCGAGGCGCCCTGGTCGACGGCGAGGGGATCCCCTGTGGGATCGGCGCCGTCGTCGCACGCGGCGAGGGCCAGGGCCACGAACATCCACCCGTAAATGCGCACGGTGTCTCCCTTGGGGCGCGCCCCGCTCAGTGGGCTGGCCAGGGGGCACCGGGCGCAGGGGCCCGGGCGCACGCTGGCTCAGGGTGCGGTCAGCCGCACGGGAACCTGAGCCAACAGGGGGCGGGGGTGTGGCGCCAGCCCGGGGCTGGCGCAGGGCGCTTGGGGGGCGCTCAGCGGAGCCAGAGCGCGCAGCCGGCCGCGGTGCAGGCGGCCACGGCGTGGCGGAACTGGGCCACGGCCTCGACCTCGACCTCGGGGGCGCCGAGCTCGGCGAGGCCCTCGGCCAGGCGGGTCAGCTCGGCGGCGAGCGCGGGCAGGGCGGCCACCGTGAGGCCCTCGGCCGCGGTCAGCACGCCGTCGAGGGGCCGGGGCACGAAGGCCGCGTCGTTCAGCGAGATCTGATCGAGCACGGGCCACGGGCCGGCCACGCGATCGGCGGCGTCGAGCAGCGGCCCCGTGCGGCGCGCCACGGACCAGGCGGTCAGCGGCACGGCCGGATCGGCGTGGGGGGCATGCCCGTGGGCCGCCAGCAGCGCGTTGAGCTCGGCGGCCCAGGCGCGGTGGGTGTCGTCGGTGGCGGGGCCACCAAAGCTGAGGTTCAGGCTCATGGGATCCTGTGGCTGGGCGGGGGGGCGGCGGGCCCGCTCACCGGGCGTCGGCGATGCGGCGGCGGCTCGCCAGGCTCAGGGCGTCTGCGAGGGGGCCACGGGCGCTGCCCCACGCCTGGTTGAAGCGGGCGAGGACGGCGCGATCGCCGGCGGTGACGGGGCTGGCGTCCCGCAGGGCCTGCCGGGCCTCGTCCAGGCGGCCGCCGCGGGCGAGCTGGGCGGCGGTGTCGAGGGCCTGCGCGAACTCAAAGCCCCGCACGTTGTCGCGCACGGCGCGGTGGGCGTCGGTGAGGGCCGTCGGCAGGGCGTCCAGGCGGGCGCTCGCCCGCGCCGTCGCGTTGCCGATCTGCACCATGTCTTTGTATTTCAAGGTGATCTCGGCCACCGGCCCCGGGCGCTCCACCCACAGCTCCACCAGCACGACGTGGGCGTCGCCCCCGTGGAAGTAGGGGATCACCACCTGCAGGCCGTCGTCATCGTCGCCGCGATCCGCGGTCAGCCCCAGGGTCTTGCTGAGCTGCCGATCGGTGGCGACCTCGCGGGCCTTCACCTCGCGCTTCTCGACGTCGCTCAGCATGCGGCTGCCCAGGATGCGCACGGCGCGCACGTCGGGGGCCAGGCGGATGTTGAGGCGCAGCAGGCGCCCGATGACCTGGGCCAGGCTGGCGAGCTCAGCGTCCAGGGCGTCGTTGAGGGCCCGGCCGCGGTGGTCGTGCCCGTGGCCCGCCTGGGCCACCTGCCACCAGGCGTCGGTGTCGGGATCCAGGTCGATCACCGACGTGATGGCGCCCTGCAGGGTCAGGCGGTGGGCCGCCTGGGCCGCCACCCGCACCCGCTGGGGGTCGCCCCCGCGGGTCAGCAGCAGCACGGTCTGGCTCCCCGGGACGCGGGCCTGCCCCGAGGCGGCCTGCAGCAGCGCAGCCCCCGCGGCGTCGAGGGCGGCCCCCAGCGGGGCGGCGGCGGCGCTGGGGCGCAGGGCCGTGCCGTCCACCAGGCTGCGCACCAGGGTCCGCCGGGCGTCGCGCACGGCGATGACGTCGGTGAGCACCCGCGGGCCGTCGGCCTGCGCCACGATCACGCCCAGGCGGTCGCGGGCGTCGAGGCGCCGCAAGAGGCCCGTCACGGCGCGGGTGAGCACCTCGGGCTCCTCGGCCGCCAGGGTGCCGTCCACCACGAGCGCCACGTCCAGCGGCGGGCGGCGCCAGCCGAAGCGCTCGCTGCCCTTCAGGCCGACCTGCAGGAACACGCGGCCGGGCTGCGACAGGTCGGGGCGGTCGAGGGTGGCCGACAGGGCCAGGCCGGCGTCCTCGGGCGCGTCCAGGGCCTGGGGCGGCAGCGCGGCCGGGCCGTAGGGCGCGGCGTCGCCGAACCGGGCGTCCAGGCCGCGCACCTGGCGCAGGTAGGCGGGGCTGCGGCCCAGGTAGGTGTTCTCGAAGTAGCCCACCCGGGGCAGGAAACGCGTGGGCTTCGGCCCCGCCGCCCAGGGGGCCTGCGCCGCGCTGAGCTCGGGGTAGAGCACCCGGTGGCCGCCCGCCCGCTCGATCTCGATGACCGGGGGCCGCTCGCCGGTGAGCTGCGCCCGGGCGGTGCTCGCCTCGGCGGGCGCGCCGTCGATGGTGAGGATGACGTCGCCGTTGCGCACGCCCAGGGCGTGCAGCGGGGTGTCCTGGGCCAGCCCCGTGACCCGCACGCCGCGGGGCGCGCCGCCGGCGAAGGCGGGCACGAGGCGCACCCGGCCGGCCCCCTGGCGGGCGATCTGATCGTGGCTGAGCCAGCCGTCCCGCGCGTCGGAGAGGGCGGCGGCCTGCGCCGGGCCCAGGGCCCCCGTGCTGTCCTTGCTGCGCTTGCGGTCCGTGGCCTCTTTGCGGGGCAGGTCGCCGTCCACGGCCAGGGCGTTGAACTCAAACCGCCCGGTCTGCGAGCGGGGGGCGGCCGCAGCGCGAAGCCGGCCGTCGTCGGCGTCGCTGGGCGCCTCGTCGAGGCGCTCGCTGAGGGCGTCGGCCACCACCACCGGCGCAGGGGGCGCGGCGGGCCGGTTCGCCACCGTCTTGTCGGCGGCCACCGCCGAGGCGCGCGCGCTGCGGTGCACCTCGTCGACGGCGCGCTCTTCTTCCTTCAACTCCAGGGGCTCCGCCCTCGCCTTCTCCTTGCGCCCCCGCTTGGGCGCGGGCTTGGCGAGCACGACGGCCTCGGGCGGGGGCTCGGGCGCGGGCTCGGGCGTCGCGGCGCCCCCGAGCATCGCCAGGTCGTCCGCCGCGGGGGGCGGGGGGGGCGCCTTCAGCGCCTCGTTCCCGCCCGGCCCCACCGCGCCGGTGGTGCCCTGCAGCTCAACCAGATCGACCTGCCGGAGAGCCTCGGTCTGCTCCGCCTCGGCCTTGGCGGGGGCGCTGTCCTCGAGCTTCGCGCAGGCGGCCAGGAGCGTGACGATCAGGGCGGCCAGGGGCCAGGCGCGGCGCAACATCAGGGCCTCCAGGCGACGGTGGGCACCGGGCTGATGCGCCGGCGCGAGGCCAGGACCAGGGCCCGGCCGAGGGTGACGGGCGGGCCACCCGCCTCGAGCAGATCGGCGAAGGCCGTCACCACGCGGTGGTCGGCGGGCCGCTGGGCCGACACCTTGCGCAGGGCGGCGCGGGCGTCGCTGAGCAAGCCCATGGCGGCCAGCCCGCCGGCGGCCTTCAGGGCGGCGCCCACCTCGAAGCCGTTGACGTTGGCGGCCACCAGGCGCTCGGCCGGCCCGGGGGCGCGGGGCACGGCGCCCAGGCGCACGCTGGCCCGCGCCGTGGCGTTCTGCAGGCTCACCATGTCCTTGTATTTCAAGGTGATATCGGCCACGGCCCCGGGGCCGTCCACCCACAGCTCCACCAGGATGACGTGGGCGTCGCCCCCGTAGAAGAAGGGGATGACCGTCTGCAGGCCGTCGTCGTCGGCGCCGCGATCGGCGCGCACGCCCAGGCTCTTGCTGATCTGGCGGTCGGTGGCGGCCTCGCGGGCCTTCACGCGCACCTTCTCTTCCTGGCTGAGCAGGCGGCTGCCCAGGATGCGCACGCCGTGGGCGTTGGGCCCCAGGCGGATGTTGAGCCGCAGCAGCCGCGCGATGACCTTCGACAGGCTGGTCAGCTCGGCCTCGACGGCGTCGGCCACCCGCCGGCCGCGGTGATCGTTGCCGTGGCCCGCCTTGGCCACCCGCCACCACTCGCCCTGGCCGTCGGTGCTGATGACCGAGGTCACCACCCCCTGCAGGGTGAGGCCGTGGGCGGCGCGGGCGGTCTGGGCGACGCGATCGGCCTCGCCGCCGCGGGTGAGGATCAGCACGGTGCCGGTGCCGGGCACCCGCGCCGCCTGCTCGCCGGCCTGGAGCTGGGCGGCGGCGACGCCGAGGCCGGCCGACAGATCGCCGCCGAAGATCGGCCCGCGGCCGGGGGCCAGCAGGTGGGCGCGGGCCGCGCGGGCGGTGTCGAGCGGGGCCAGCGGCAGCGCTACGCGGGGCGCGCTGTGGGCCTCGATGACGGCCAGGCGGTCCAGGGGGCCCAGGGTGGTCAGCAGGCTGTCGACGGCCTCGGCGTAGGCCCGGCGCTGGCCGATGACCACGTCGCGGTCGACCACCAGCACCACGTCCAGGGGCGGGCGGCGCCAGCCGAAGCGCTCGCTGCCCTTGAGGCCCACCTGCAGGAACACCCGCTGGGGCTGGTCGACGCCCACCTCGCTGAGCTGTGCGCTGAGCGACAGGCCGGCGTCCTCGGGGGCGTCAAAGGGCTGGCCGGGCAGGGCGGCGCTGGCCCAAGGCGCGGCGGTGGGGAAGGCCTCGCTGAGCTCGCGCAGCTCCTTGAGGTAGCCGGCGTCGCGGCCCAGGTAGGTGTTCTCGAAGTACGCCATGCGCGGCAGCAGGGTGTCGGGCCGGGTGTAGGTGTTGGCCGGCCGGTGGACCGGCTGGGCGAGCGCCTCGCCCGTGACGGTGCGCGCGCCGCGGAAGCGGGCGTTGGCCAACCGGGCGTTCGAGAGATCAGCGCCCGCGAAGCCGTCGGCGATCTCGGCGTCGCGGTCGGCCTCGGCCCGCGGCCTGGCCGCGTCCAGCTTGCTGGTCAGGCCGTCCAGGCCGACGGGCTCATCGGGCCCGGCGGCGCGGGGGCGCGCCTCGGCGTCCTCGTCGGCGAGGCGGCGGCGCCGCTTCTTGGCGCGATACCCCACCCCCTTGCCGCCGCCGGTGTCGATCTGTGCGAAGCCGTTGATGGCACCGGCGCCGCGGCCGCCGCCGCCCTCGCCGTCACCCCGCAGCCCGAGGCCTCCGATGCCTTGGTTGGCGGTGCCGCCGGGGGCGCCTTCGGCGGCGTCGCGGGTGCGCTCACCGAGGGCGTTGCCGTCCTCGTCGAAGGGCGACACAGCGCCGAGGCGACCGTCCCCCTCTTCGTCGTCCGCCTCCTCGTCCTCCGGCGCGTCCGCGTCCTCCAGCGCCTGTGCGCGGGGCGCTCCGGCGCTGTCCCCAAAGGCGGCGGGCCGCCCGGCGGCGTGGCCGCGATCGGCCGGCGGCTTGGCAGGCTCGTCGATCGAGCGCTCCGCCTTGGCCTCTTCGACGGGCGCCCACTCGCCCTCGCCCTCGTCCGCGCGGACCAGCGCCACGTAGCGGTCCGGGGCCGGGGCCAGCGTCGCGGTGGCCTGGCCTTCCGGCGCGGAGGCGCTGAAGCTGGCGAACACCACCACCGCGGCCATCGCCGCGGCCACTGCCCCCAATGCCCACAGGACCTTGTTCATGTCAGGCCTCCGGGTCCGGCTGCCGCGCGGCGCGGCGGCTGCGCCAGCCGATGATCCCGACGGCCACCACCACCCCCACCGCCAGGAACGCCTCGCCCGTGCTCAGCGACCACAGCGTCGCCTTCAGCGCGAGCAGGCCCACGGCGGCGGCCAGCATGATCCAGGTGCCGGGGGCCATCGGGCCGCCCGCCGCGCGCTTGCGGGTCACCAGCGCCAGCAGGCCCAGGGCCAGCAGGAGGATCAGCGGCTCGAAGGTGCTGCCGCCGCTGCTGTACCACAGGCCGATGGCCAGGGCCTGGCCGCCCTTCGCGGTGGGCTCCTGCACCGAGTAGGTGAACAGCGCGCCGCGCATGTTGGCCTGCACGGGCAGCGCCAGCACGCCCTCGCCGCCGCCCTCGGGGGCGCGCCAGTTGAAGCCCTCGTCGGGCCGCAGATCGGTGGTGGTGTTCAGCAGCGCGAGGCGCGCCGGGTAGCGCACGTACCACTGGATGTCGCTGGCCCGCACGTCGGCGCGCGGGGCGAGCAGCGACAGGCTGCCCACGCCGCCCAGCTTGTCGCGGACCACCTCGTAGGTCACCTGCACGGGGGCCGTGCGGTTCTTGGGGATCGGCACCGCCAGGGCGCCGGTCTCTTCGTCGCTGACCGCCTTCACCTTGCGGCCGTCCACGGCCACCGACAGCACCTCGGCCCCCTCGGGCAGCACCAGCCGCACGTCCTGGCGGCCGTCGTTGGCCACGGCGTAGGTGGCGCGGGTGACGATGTGGCCGTTGTCGAGCACGTTGGTCTCGAACCAGGCGTGGGTGGCCACGGCCTCCAGGGTCTCGATGGTGCGGTTGCGCTTGAGGGTCAGGGCCAGCTGCCACGGGGCGCGGGCGTAGCCGTAGCCCAGCGCCAGATCGGTGTCGCTGCGCAGGCGCACGGCCTTGGGCAGCTCGTCGATCTCGATGGGCCGCAGATCCTTGGCCTCGCCCACCACGGCCTCCATGCCGGTCTCGGCGGCGAGCCCGAAGTGGCCCGACTCGACCTCGGCCTCGTGCACCCGCAGATCGGGCAGGCTCAGGGCGGTCTGGTCCTTGGCGAGCAGCTGCTCGAACTCCACGTCGAGCTGGATGGCGCCCTCGAGGGCCTGGGTGAAGCGCACGATGTAGGCGGTGCGGCCGTCGCCGGCGGCGAAGTCGGGGGCGGGCTCGGTCTTGCTCAGGCTGGGGCCCGAGATGCGCGGCTCGGCGACGCCGGCGGGCAGCGAGACGTGCAGGGTGTCGCGGCGGCCGCTCTTGATCTCGACCAGCACCGTGGCGTTGCCGGTCAGCGAGCCCTCGCGCAGGTTGTAGAGGGTGTCGACGCGGGCGTCGAAGCGCACCTCGCGGGCCTGGGCAGTGGCCACCTTGCTGCTGAGCG
>JAUHVS010000206.1 GCA_030424955.1 bacterium
TCCTTCGGGTCCAGGCTGCAACGGGGATGCGCATCGGTGAAGCCTGCTCGCTGACCTGGGCGAGCCTCAACCTCCGAGCCATGACCGCGACGGTTCAGGGCAAAACCGGCGAGCGAGTAGTCCCCCTACCGCTTGATCTCGTTGGCCTTCTGCGCGGGCTGAACACCCACGCCCCGCTCTACAGCCTGCGACCGACCTCGGCAGTACGTGCGGTCCTCGAAGCGCTGGATCGCCTGGACTGGGACACGCTCGGCATCCCTCGGTTCACTACGCATGGCTTCAGGCGGATGGCAGTCAACGCGCTCTACGCGAGTGGTGTGGATCCGGCCATCGCGGCAGAGATCCTGGGCCACTCCGCCCAAGAGGCCCTTCGCAGCTACCGCCAGGTCTCCGAGGTCGAGAAGGCCGCTGCGATGAGCCGTTCTGGTCTCGGCACGGGCGGCGACCGCCCATCGCTCCGGGCCGTGAATGGCGAGCGATCACTGTGATCGCCACGGCCCGCAGAAGGGCTGTTTTCGCGATCACAGCCCGCCGTAACTAGTTGATTTCATAGGACCACGACCCCAACTCGTTCATCATGTGAAACATGCAGCGCAGGCCCTGGTGCGGCGCGCCGACCAGCTCGCCCACGGCGGGGGCGTCGGCGCCGAAGGCGAGCGCGGTGTTCACGGTGCCGCGGTAGCCCAGCTTGTGGTTCAGGCCGACCAGGGTGACGCCGTTGGGGGCCCCCGGCTGGCCGGCGGCGTCCACGTGGTGCTTGGGCACGATGAACAGCGAGATGCCCTTCACCCCCGGCGGGGCGTCGGGCAGCCGCGCGAGCACCAGGTGCACGATGGAGGCCGACAGATCGTGCTCGCCGGCGGAGATCCACATCTTGTCGCCGACGATGTGATAGCGGCCGTCGGGCTGGGGCAGCGCCCGGCAGCGCAGATCGGCCAGCGATGAGCCGGCGTCGGGCTCCGACAGACACATGGTGCCGAAGAACCGGCCCGCCAGCATGGGCGCCATGTAGCGCGCCTTCTGTTCGGCCGTGCCGAACACCCGCAGCAGGTTGGCGGCCGCAGCGGTCAGGAAGGGGTACGCCGCCGTCGACGGGTTGGCCGCCGTGAAGGCCGTCGCCATGGCCTGGTGGATGGTGTACGGCAGGCCCAGGCCGCCGTCGGCCTCGGGGAAGGCCGCCGCCATGTAGCCGCCCTCGATGTAGGCGGCGAGGGCCTCCCCCACCGCGTCGATGAGGTGCACGCGCTGGCCATCCCAGTGGGGCTCCTGGGCGTCGAGGGCGGCGGCGTGCGGGGCGAAGGCGTCCCCGGCGAGCTGGATGGCCGCAGCGATCATGGCGTCGAAGGTCTCGCGGCCCTGGCCCTCGAAGGGGGGCGCGGCGCACAGCGCCTCGACGTCGAGCACGTCGTAGAGCAGGAACGCGAGGTCGCGCTGGAGGGTCGAGAGCAGCGTGCGGCTGAAGGTCACGGCGGGCCCCTGGGCTGGCTGGGTCGTCGCGCAGCGTACCAGGGGTGGGGCCCGCGCGCCGGGCGTTTGCGGGCTGCGGCGCAGGGCGGTCGCGCGGTGGCCCGCCCGCGCCGCCTTCGGGGTATGCTCCGCGCCATGTCGTGGGACCGGGTCATTCTGCACGCCGACATGGACGCGTTCTTCGCGGCCGTCGAGCAGCTCGACTTCCCCGAGCTTCGGGGCAAGCCGATCCTCATCGGGGGCAGCGGGCCGCGCAGCGTGGTGGCGACCGCCAGCTACGAGGCCCGCAAGTACGGGGTGGGCAGCGCGATGTCGATGGCGGTGGCCCGGCGCCGGGTGCCCAACGCGATCATCCGGCCGCACCGCTTCGAGCGCTACACCGAGATCAGCCAGGCGGTCATGGCGGTGTTTCGCACCTACGCCGAGCGGGTGCAGCCCATCAGCATCGACGAGGCGTTCCTGGACATGTCGCCGGCCAAGGCGCGCTTCGACAGCCCCTGGACCCTGGGGCGCGCCCTGAAGCGCGATGTGTTCGAGGCCACCGGGGGGCTGCATGTGTCGGTGGGCGTCTCGAACACCAAGTTCGTGGCCAAGGTCGCGAGCGACTACGACAAGCCCGACGGCCTGACGGTGGTGCCGCCCGATCAGGCGGTGGCGTTCCTGGCGCCGCAGCCCGTGAAGCGGCTGTGGGGCGCGGGGCCCAAGACGGTGGAGCGCCTGCACGCGTTGGGGCTGCGCACCATCGCCGACGTGGCCGCGTGCGATCTGGGGGTGCTCACCGCGGCGCTCGGCAGCGCGGGGCACCACTTCTGGCGGCTGGCCCACAACGAGGACGACCGCCCGGTGGATGACACCCGGGTGCGCAAGAGCCTGGGCGCCGAGCGCACGCTGACCGATGACATCCTGGGCGCCGACGCGGTGCGCGCGCGGCTGGTGCCCATCGCCGAGGAGGTCGCGCGGCGGGCCGAGGCGAAGGGCATCCGCGGCTACGGCCTGCGGGTGAAGCTCAAGACCGCCGCGTTTCAGATCATGACCCGCCAGGTGCACCTGCCCCACCCCGTGTGGCAGGCCGAGGATCTGTTGCGCCACGCCGAGGGGCTGCTGGCCGAGTTCGACCTGAACGCGCCGCTGCGGCTGGTGGGCCTGACCCTGTACGATCTGGTGGATCCGGACGATCCGGTGCAGCTGGAGCTGCCGTTCAGCACGCCTTGAGCCGCCGGGTGGAGGGGCCTGGCGTCAGGGGGCGTGGGCCGGCTCCAGCGCGCTGATGCGGGCCAGGATCTCGGCGGACGGCGCGTGGGCCCGCAGCAGGGCCCGCAGGGTCGGGTCGTGCAGGGCCCGGGCGAGGGCGCCCAGTAGCTCAAGGTGCACGTCGCCGCTGGGGCACAGCAACACACACACGGTGTCGACGGGCTGGCCGTCGGGCGCGGCCCAGGCGACGGGCTCGCGGAGCAGGCCGATGATGACCCGGGGCGCGTCCACGCCGGTCAGGTGCTCGGCGTGGGGGTGTGGCAGCGCGATGCCATCGCCCACCCCGGTGCTCATCAGCGCCTCGCGGGCCCGCAGCAGGCTGAGCAGCTCGCCGCGGTCGCAGCCGGCCGCCAGATCGGCGCGGGCCACGAGCTCGGCCATCACCCCGTCGGGGCTCTGGGCCGCCACGTCGGGCAGCACCCCGCCCCGGGCGACGGCGGCCGCCAGGTCCACCGACAGGGTCTGCTCGTCGCTCGGGTAGCCCTCGGGGGCCGGCGTCCCGTCGCCAGGGGCGCGATCGAGCATGCGCCGGTGGTAGGCGTTGACCACCTGCCGCCGCGAGAGGATGCCCACCAGCCGGCCGTCGGTCTCGACCACGGGCAGCTCGTCGAAGCCCGTGTTGGACATGGCGGTGATGGCGTCGTGCAGCGAGGCGCCGGCCGGCACGGTCACGGCCGGGCCCTGGAAGTCGTTGGCGATGAGCAGCGTGTCGACCCCCTGCTCGGCCAGGGTGCGGCGCAGCAGCCGCCCGTCCACGACGCCCTGCAGGCGGCCCGCGCCGTCGAGGATGGGGAACACCGCCTGCGGGGAGTGCGCGAAGCGGGCCACCAGCTCGCGCAGGGGCAGGTTGGGGGGCACCGTCGTGGGCGCGGGGGGCGGATCGCCGAGGGCCTCGCGCACGGTCATGCGGTGCAGCACGGCCCCCATCATGTCGGCCAGCCGGAAGGGCGCGTCGACCCGGGTGGCCACCTGCGCGTCGAAGAGCGACAGCTTGCGGGCCAGCAGCCAGCTCAGCGTGCAGACCCACAGGGCCGGCACCACCAGCGCGTAGCTGCCCGACAGCTCGCTGACCATGATCACCGTGCTCAGCGGCGCGTTGCTGACCGCCGCGAAGAAGCCCGCCATGCCCACCACCACGAAGCCGGTGGGCTCGATGGCCAGCCCAGGCAGCAGCTCGGCGGCCGCCCGGCCGATGAGGCCGCCCAGGGCGCCGCCGATGACCAGCGACGGCGCGAAGAGCCCGCCGGCGCCCCCGCTGCCCACGGTGAAGATGGTGGCCCCTGCCTTCGCGATGGCCAGCCCCAGCAGCAACAGCGCCGGCGTCAGCGGCGACAGCGCCAGCTCGATGATGCCGTAGCCGCGGCCCAGCACCGCGGGGAAGACGACGCCCACCACCCCGACCCCCAGGCCACCCAGGGCAGGGCGCAGCCAGCGGGGGACGGTGGACCCCCGCAGGCGCGTGCGCAGGCGGCGGTAGCCCAGCACGAACAGCACCGCGGCCGCCGAGAGCGCCACGCCCAGCGCGGTGTAGGGCAGCAGCTCGAGGCCACTGTCGAAGCGCACCGAGGGCACGACGAACAGGTGGGGCGCGCCCGCGACCTTGAACAGGCCGTGGGCGACGGTGCTGGCGATGATGGCGGGCACCAGCACCTCGTGCTCGATGTCCATGTCGCTGTAGAGCACCTCGGCCGCGAAGATGGCGGCCGCCATGGGCGCCTGGAACACCGCCCCGATGCCCGCCGCGAAGCCCGCCATCACCAGCCCCCGGCGCTCGGCGGCGCTCAGCCGGAAGCGCGGCCCCAGCCAGGACCCCAGGGCGGCCGAGATCTGACCCACGGGCCCCTCGATGCCCGCCGAGCCGCCCGTGGACAGGGTGGCCACGCTCGCCAGGCCCTTGATCCAGGGGACCCGCCGGCGCATGGCGCCGCGGTGGCGCAGGTAGGTGTCGACCACGTGGTCGATGCCCGAGCCCATGACCTCGGGCGCAAAACGCGCGAGGCCGCCGACGACCAGGCCGCCCAGGGCCGGCAGCACCAGCACGGCCAGGTGGTGCCAGGTGGGCCAGCCGTCGAGCATGGGCGGCAGGTGCGGGACCAGCGCGCCCGAGAGCTGGTCGACCCCCCAGGCGAAGGCGATGGCGAAGCTGCCCGCGATGACCCCAAGCGCCCCATAGACCCCGAGCAGCCGGCCCATGGAGCGGGCCTCGTGCGACACGGTGAGGTGGGGGCGGCGCAGCGGCATGGGCCATTGTGGGCGCCGGGCGCGGGCGCCGTCGAGCCGCGCGGGGCGGATTCCTCGGGAGGCCCTCGCCGCGGCCGGCGTGCCTGCGCGCGCAGCCGCTGCCGGCGGGCGGTGGGGCCTGTCTCCTGCGACGGGCCAGCCCTGGGCTGGCGAGGGCGGCCGCCGCGCGGCACCATGGGATCGCCCCACCTGAGGAGACCCACATGGCCCGCGCTGCGATCCTGTTCGCCCTGTGCCTGGCCGCCTGTACCGGCGCCACCCTGGACCTGAAGGGCCCAGGCGACGCCGCGCTGGACGCGGGCCTGGTTGACGGCAGCGCCGGGGGCGACGCCGATGGCGGCGGGCGCGCCGACGCCGACGCCCCCGACGAAGGCCCGGCCCCCGTCGACGGCGGCCTGCCCCCAGCCGACATGGAGGTCGCCGACGGCGAGCCGGTGACGGAGGACATGGCGCCGCCCGCCGACATGGCCGCCCCGGCCGACATGGCCCCGCCCGTCGACATGGCGCCGCCCATCGACATGGCGCTGCCGCCCGCCCTGGACTGCGTGTATCGGGCCAACAGCTTCGGGGCCGCCCGGGTTGAGCTGGACGTCGGCCCCGACGCCCCGGACCGGCTGGTGTTTGAGATCGCCGGCCTGCCTGATCCGCTGCGCGTCGACAGCGCTGTCTTGCGCTTTGACAGCTTCGACGCCGATCACCCGGGCGAAGAGGGGCGCATCCGGGTCAACGGCCAGGGGCCCTACGACCTGCCAGCCGATCTGGCCTGGGACAACGCCGAGGGCACCGGCGCGGTGGACGTCACGGGTGACGTGGTGGCGGGCCGCAACGTCATCGAGTTCGGGCCGGGGCCGCTGGCCCGCAGCTACTTCGGCATCGCCAACGTGCAGCTCTCGGTGCGGGCGCGGGTGGACGCCTGTGAGGTGGCGCCGCCGCCCCCGCCGGCCGACGCCGTGGTGCGCGAGCTGCGCTACCCCCAGGCCCGCTATACCAACCGCCCGACCTGGGTGGTGGGCTGCGACAACAACGGGGCGCGGGCCTACGCGTTCACGGCCACCGGCGAGGAGCACGTGCCCTCGGACTGCGAGGGGCTGTACCGCGCGGGGGGCAACCGCCGCGGCGACGCCATCTTCACCTTCACCGACGTGGTGCCCGCCGAGTACGAGATCGTGGTGGGCTCGCGGCACACCGAGAACCGCAACCCGAACGGGGCGCTGTTCCTGGTGAACGGCGAGGCCCGGCGCATCAGCCAGCGCAGCGATCGCGACCTCACTACCGACGTGTGGGGGCGGCGCCGGCTGGCGGGCCAGGTCGAGGTGATCCTGCGGGCCGAGGGCAACAGCGACAGCGTCACCGTGGTGCGGCTGGTGCCCGTGGGCGGCTGAGGGGCCGCGGCTGCGGCGGGGTCAGGGCGGCCGCGGGGTCAGGGCGGGCTCAGCTACTGCACGACAGCATGGAGCAGCCCGGCTTGTGGCGGGCCCACTCGGGGCGGCGCTGGTAGAAGTCGGCGTGGGCCTCGGGCTGGTCGTCGTAGGGGCGCCGGAGCACGGCGTGCAGCCGGGTCAGGGGCGCCAGGTCCCCCTGCTCGGCGGCGTCGATGGCCAGCTGAGCCATCCAGTTGCGCAGCACATACTTGGGGTTGGCCTGGCGCATCACCGCCTGCCGGGCGGCGTCGGGGGCGCCACCGCGGACACGCGCGGCCCACCGCCGCAGCCAGGCCACCCAGGCCGCCTGCTGGGCGTCGTCGAGGGGGACGTACAGCGCGGGCGCCACCACGGCCAGCCACTCGGCCGGGGCGCGATCGGCAGCCGTGCAGTCGCTGAGCTGGCGGTAGGCCAGGGTCATGTCGGTCTCGACGGCCGACAGGCAGGCCAGCCAGTCGGTCACCAGATCGTCGTCCTCGGGCCGCCACGCCCCCAGGCCCAGCTTGGCGACGAAGATGGCCTGCTGGGCGGCGGCGAAGGTGTCGCGGTAGCCCTCGAGCACGGCGTTGAGGGCGGCCTCGTCCTGCACCAGCGGGTAGACCGCCTCGGCCAGCCGGGCCAGGTTCCACAGGCCGACCCCGGGCTGGTTGCCAAACCGGTAGCGCTTGCCCTGCCGGTCGGTGGTGTTGGGGGTCCAGCCGGGGTCGTAGCCCTCGAGCCAGCCGTAGGGGCCGTAGTCGATGGTGAGGCCCAGCACCGACAGGTTGTCGGTGTTCATGACGCCGTGCACGAAGCCCACGCGCATCCACTCGGCCATCAGCGTGGCGGTGTGGGTGGCGATGGCCTGGAGCATGGCCAGGTAGGCGTCGGGGCCGGGGGCGCCCAGGTCGGGGTAGTGGCGGGCCAGCACGTGGTCGGCGAGCCGGGTGAGGTTGGCGTGGTCCTTGCGCCAGGCGAAGTTCTCGAAGTGCCCGAAGCGGATGAAGGAGGGCGCCACGCGGCAGACGACGGCGCCGGGCTCGGGGCGGGGGTCGCCCGAGTAGAGCATGTCGCGCACGACGTCCTCGCCGGTGCCCACCAGGCTGAGCGCGCGGGTGGTGGGCACCCCCAGGTGGTGCATGGCCTCGCTGCACAGGAACTCGCGCACGCTGGAGCGCAGCACCGCGCGGCCGTCGGCGGTGCGGGAGTACGGCGTGGGCCCGGCGCCCTTGAGCTGCAGCTCCCAGCGGGCGCCGTCGGGGCGCACGATCTCGCCGAGGCTGATGGCGCGGCCGTCGCCGAGCTGCCCCGCGAAGTGGCCGAACTGGTGGCCGGCGTACACCGTGGCGAAGGGCGCCATGCCCTGGGCGGCGACGTTGCCCGACAGCACCTGGGCGAGGGCGTCGGGGGCGTGAACGCCATCGATGCCGAGCAGCTCGGCGACCTCGGGGGCCCAGGCCAGCAGCCGCGGCGCGCGCACGGGGGTGGGCGCGACCCGCGACCAGGCGGCGTTGATGACCTGGCGCGGGAAGACCTCGCCCTCGGGATCGGCGGGCAGGTCCCGCTGGAAGCTCTGATCCCAGGTGAGCTCGTCGAGGGGGGTCGGGGTGGCCGTGGCCATGGTGGGCTCCAGTGCGGGCGCGACGAGGTCGCTGGCCTGAAGGGATGCCGCACGGGGGGTAGAGGCCGCGGCCCGCTGTGGGCCGGCGCTGGCGGCCGCGGGACGCCCCTGCCCCCGCCGCGTTCGGCGCGGGGGGTGACCGCTGGCGCGCGCCGCGCGATCAGCGCTTGAGGGGGCGGCTGAGGCCCTTGGCCTTGCACAGCGCCTTGGCGGCGTGGCCCATCTCGTAGATGCGGTCGCCCTCTTTGTGGCCCAGCCGGCCGGTGCCCAGGTTGAAGGTGTGGCCCGCCTCGTGGAACAGCGTGTCCACCAGCTCGCAGTAGTCGTACTTGTGGTGGATGCCGTAGCAGATCGACACCCGGTTGGTGAGGATGCCGTGGGCGCGGCCCATCAGCTTCTCCTTCTTGCAGGCGGCCTTGTGGTCGACGCACACCGCCTTCACGGTGTCCCACTGGGCGCGCACCTTCTCTTGGTGCTTCGCCTTCAGCGGGCTCTTCTTCAGGATCGCCGTCAGGTTGGCCTTGATGAAGCTGTGGGCCGCGCGGAGCTCCTGCTCGCCGGCTGCCGTGCACTTCTCGACGGTGAAGGTCTTCTTGGCGTGGGCGCTGGGCGCGAGGGTCAGCAGCAGGCACAGGGCCGCCAGCGCGGCGTGGTGTATGGGGG
>JAUHVS010000207.1 GCA_030424955.1 bacterium
TGAAGCGGGCAGAGCATGGCGGGGTCCAGCGTGCAGGGGGCCTATGTAGCCCATCGGACAAACGCCGCCGCTGTTGCGCAAATCGTCACCCTTTTCTCAGTTTCCATGCGTGATCAAGTGGTTAGGCCACAGCAGCCGAGCGCACCCGCGCGCCGCCTCACGCCGGCGCGCTGGGTCGATCAGGCCGTATCAGCGGGCAGAGGGCGTCCTCCGTTGAACGGGGCGCGCGCCTGCTGCACCCTCCGCGCATGCAGAGCCTGACCCCATCCCGTATCGCCTTGGTTGCTTGGTTGTGGGTGGCCGGCGCGCCCCTGGTCACGGCGGCGGCGCCCGCGCCCGGAGCCCCAGCTGAGGGCGAGGCCGAGCTCGATCCGGTGCGCCCCGAGGCGGCTGGGCTGTTCGTCGAGTTTGGCCGCGGCGCCACGTTCAAGAGCCCGGGGGGAGACTTCGCCCTGACCCTGCGCGGCCGGGTACAGACCCGCGCCTCTTTCAGCAACGCCCGCGTGGTGGGCGATCCCGACGACATCAGCTTCCAGATCCGCCGCGCCCGCGTGGTGCTGCTGGGCGACACGCCCGCGCAGCACGTGCAGCTGTACATCCAGTTGGGCTTTGGGGCGCGCGATCTGGATCTCGAGCGCGAGGTGCCCCTGCGGGACGCGCAGGTGATCTGGACGGGCCTGCGCGACGCCAGCCTGCGCGTAGGACAGATGAAGGTGCCCTTCAACCGCGAGCGCCTGGTGTCGTCGTCGGCGCTGCAGTTCGCCGATCGCTCCATCGTCAACGCCGAGCTGAACCTGGACCGCGACGTGGGGGTGCAGGCGTTCTCCAACGATCTGTTCGGCTGGGGTGGCCGGCTGGTCTATCTCGCGGGTGTCTACGGCGGGGCCGGCCGCAACCGCACCGACCAGGGCACGGGCCTGCTGTACGTGGCCCGGCTGCAGTTCAACCCGCTGGGGCCGTTCAAGGACGTGCTGAGCGAGGCGGATCTCCTCCGCAGCCCGCGCCCGCGGCTGGCCATCGGTCTGGCCGCGGGCTACCACCCGCAGGCGCGGCGCCTGCGCACCACCCACGGGGCGCTGTTCGCCGAGGGGCCGCGCTCGACCACCCACGGCGCGGTGGATCTGGCGCTGAAGTGGGCGGGCTGGTCGCTCACCGGCGAGGTGCTGGCCCGCCGCACCCGGCAGGCCGAGGGGGACGGCCCGGGCGCGAGCGCCCTGGGGGCCATGGGCGCGCTGGGGCATGTGTTCGCCAACCGGGCCGAGCTGGCTGTGCGCTGGGCCCACCTTCGCCCCTTGCCCGGCGAGCCCGCCGAGCAGAGCCAGGTGGTGGCCAAGCATCACCTGACCGCCGGCGTGGGCTACTACTTCGCCGGGCACAACCTGAAGCTGCAGCTGGACTACGACCTGGGGCTCGCGGCCGATCCGCCGGCCGGTGAGGTGTGGCCCCGGCACGAGGGGCGGGCCCAACTCCAGCTGTTCTTCTGAACGGGGCACCCTGGGACGGGGCCGGCCCAGTGACCGGGCCGCGCGAACAGATCGCGGCTCGGCCGCAGCCCCCGGGCCGCCCACCCCCTCGCGGTCTCGCGGTGGCTCCATGCGACGGGGCTCGGCGGTTGGCGATCCCGATGCATGCTCCGCGCTTGCCGGCGCCCCGGCGCACGCCCTCTCTCGTCGCGCTGACCCTGGCGCTCGGCGGCAGCGCACCCGCCGGCGGCGGAGGGGGCGGGCGCCGATGCAGGGCCCTCCGGTGGGTGGGTCACCGGCGGCGGCTGCCCCCACGGGCTGAGCTGCCTGGCCAGCCGGTGCGGCCTCGCGGGTGGGCCGGCCGTGCGGGTCGACGCCACGGGCGAGCGGTGGAGGCTGCGCCATCACCGCATCGCCAACCCGCGGCGCGTTGGATCCGGCGCTTCGGCTCGATCTGGCTCGGTCCGCGAATCCAAACCCCTTGCCAATCGGCTCGCTGACGCCGGTCCCGGCGGCCCGCTGCCGGAGGCTGTGGCATGCTGCCGGCGCGTCCCCACCCCAGGAGCTGCCGATGCGCCGTCTGTTGTCCCTTGCCTGTGTCGTCGTGCTGGGCTGCCAGCCTTCTGCTGAGCCGGTCACGGCGCCCGCAGCGAGGCCGGCCGTCGCCGCACCCGCGACCGCGGCCGCTGGCCCCCTGAGCTTGCTCGACGCGGTGGGTGACAGCGCGCCGCTGACCGTGTCCCTGGATCCGGGGCGCTGGGCGACCCTGCACGGGGCGCTGGTGGCCAAGGCCCGCGCCCTGCCTGGCGCAGCGCAGCAGGCCCTGGGCCGCCTGAACCACCCGGCGGTGGCGATCGGCATGGCGCTCGGCGTCCCTCCGCTGGCGAGCGCGCCCGGCCTCGACCCCAAGCGCCCCTGGGTGTTCGCCCTGTTCGAGCCGCCCGCGAGCGGCCCCGTCGGCGCGACCACCGCCCTGCTGCCGCCCATGGCCGACGGCTTCCCGGGCTTCCGGCACCGCGCCGCGCTGCCCGCCACCGACGCCAAGGCCTTGGCGAAGGCCGTGGCCCAGCACCTGGGTGCCGCAGGCTTCGACGCCCGCGGCCCGGTGTCCGGGCGGCCGGACAGCCACCTGCTGCAGCGCGGCCGCGGCTGGTGCGCGGTCTGGCCGTCAGCGGGTCACGTCTACGTGGAGTGGGTGAGCCACGTGGCCCTGCGCCCAGAGGCCACCCGCGACCTGGCGCCCGTGGGCCCGGTGGGCAAGCCCGCGCGGGGGGCCGCCTTCCTCGCCGCCAGCCAGCCCGCTGCGGTCAGCCTGCGCTTCGAGGCCCGCCACCTGCGGGCGGCCTACACCGCCTACGGGTACCTGCAGGGCGTCGAGGCGCTGGCCAGCGTGGGCGATCCGGCCATCGCCGTGTCGTTGGGCAGGGCGGTGATCGCGTTGCTGGCCAAGGCCGAGGCGCTGATGGTGGACGCGGGCGCTGATCTCAACGCCCACGCGCTGACCCTGGACGCGCAAGGGGAGGGGGTGCGCCTCGTCTGGTCGGCCGAGGCCACCGACGTCGGGCACCGCGCGCTGGCGGCCGGTGCGGCCAAGGCGGCCGCCCCGCTGACAGTCAAGGGCGAGCCCCTGGCCCAGGGCACCACCGCCTTCGCCTGGGCGGCCGCGCTAGAGGCGGCGCAGGTGCCCGCGCGCTTCGCGCGGGTCGGCCTCAAGCCCCCGGAGTTGGCCCACGCCTTCCAGGAGTGCGGGGTGGGGTGCTGGTGGCACCTGCTGCTGCGGGCGCCCCTCGGCACCACTGCGGGGGCGCTGCAGGTGATGGGGCTGCCTGGCGGGCTCACCCCGCGGGATCTGCCGACAGCGGTGCAGGTGGTGGTGCCCGGCCCGGCTCAGCTGGCGGTGGCGGCCGAGATCGGCACGGTGGATCCCGGCCTGATCCGCCAGGCCCTGGCCGAGAGCCGGCCGCTGCGCGAGGCCCAGCTGCACGTGGTGCCGCGGGGCGATCGCAAGGCTCTGCTGTTGGGGATCAATGTGGATCCCCGCGAGGTCTTCGACGTGGCGCCGGCGCCCGCCGTGGGCCTGGGCTACGCGCGCGTCGACCTGGCGCGGCTGGGGACGGCGGTCCCCGGGCTGCCCGCAGAGGCGGCGGGAGCGGCGGCGGCCCTGGGCACCCTCACCGTGCGGGCGTCGCTGACGCCGTGGGGCATGCAGCAGGTGCTGGATCTGGGCCCAGCGCAGGCGCCGCCCCTGCCCGCGTCGCTGCAGGCCACGCCGCAGCCCCCGCGGTCGACAGACAGCCTGCGCTGCCCCACCTGCACCGATCTGGGCCCCGTGCCCGCCGCCACCCAGGCGTGCCTGGCCCGCGCGGCCCTGGGCCTGGGCGGCCTCTCGGCGCTGGCCAGCGCCGCCCCCGAGCAGCGCGCGGCCTTCGCCCAGCGCTTGGTCGCTGAGCTGGCGCCCGACGTGGCTTGCGTCGCGGAGGCCAAGGCGGCCCAGCCGGTGGCCGCGGGGCTGCGGGCGATCTTGGGCGGGCTAGAGGCCCCTTCGCCCACGCCGTAGCCGGCCGCACCGGGCCCCGCCCTGCGTTCGGGCAGCCGCGGGACCCACCGAGGGGCCAGCCCGTGGCCACGCGATTCGCACCCCGTGTCCAGCGTGACCCGCTCGGCGCCTCGTTGCCCGAGTCAGTGCGCGGAGCGCGCGCTCGCTCGAGACGCGCGGGCGGCGACCATCGGTGGCCACGGCCCCGTGGCCTTGGAGCCCCGGGCTGACGGGAGGCGGGCCCAGCCGACCTGCTGGCCGCCAGCACTGGAAACTCGTCGCCGGGCGCCGCACACTGCGCCCATGCGATATCTGACCTGCTTGCTCCTCGCCGCCCTGTGCAGCCCCGCCGCCGCCCAGGACGGGTTCGTCCCGGACCGGCCCGGCTTCGCCGACTCCCCCAACGCCGTCGACCAGGGCCACCTGCTGGGCGAGGTGGGCTTCAGCTACGTGGATCTGGGCCCCGCCGCCGCGGTGACAGCGCCTGGCCTGCTGGCCCGCTACGGCCTGATCCGCGACTGGGAGCTGCGGCTGGACCTGCCGGTCAACGGCGTGCTGCCCGAGCAGGGCGACAGCGACTTCGGCCTGGGCTCGCCGGGCATCGGCTTCAAGTACGCGGTGCCCATCGAGGCCTTCGACCTGGGCGTCGTGGGCCGCGTGGGCCTGCCGACGCTGCAAGAGGGGTGGGGGTCGGACGACCTGGAGTACCTGATCAACGCCAGCTTCGCCCTACCCAGCCTGGGGCCGGTGGGCATCAGCGGGAACCTGGGGGCCAACCTCGTCGATGCGGGCGACGGGCTGAAGCTCGGCTGGCTGGGCAGCCTGGCGTTGGGCGGCAGCGTGGGCCCGGTGAGCCTGTATGGGCAGTACATCGGGCTATACAGCGACGGCCCAGGCCTGGCCAGCGGGGTGGGGGCCGGCGCAGCGTGGACCGTGGCCCCGAACGTGCAAATCGACGTGATGTACGACGTGGGCGTGGGCGACGACGGTATCCCCGATCAGCTGCAGGCGGGCGTGGCCTTCCGCCTCTGAGCGCGTCCCTGCGCCTCGGGGCCTGTGGTCACCTGCGGTGGTCAAGGGCGCCAGAGGCGGCCTGTTGCTTGCGGTGCCGGCGCAAGCGCCAGCGGTGGCAGGTGCGGCGACGGCGCGCGCCGGCGTGACCCTCAGCTTGCGCTGTCACCCGTCGTCGGGCGCCGCGTCGGGCGCCGCGTCGGGCGCCGCGTCGGGCGCCGCGTCGGGCGCCGCGTCGGGCGCCGCGTCGGGCGCCGCGTCGGGCGCCGCGTCAGGCGCTGCGAAGGGCGGCTCCGCGTCCTCGTGCGACCCCGTGTCGAGGACCTCGGTCCAGACACCGCCGCGGCACACGAAGGCGTTGTCGTAGATCGCGCAGAGGTCTCCGTCGCACCCACCGCAGGTGGCGAGCCCGGCACACCGCTCGCCCCCGCAGTCCACGTCGCAGACCTCGGTGCGGCACATGCCCTGGCCATCGTTCTGGCTGCGGCACGAGGGTAGCTCGTGGAGCCGCGATTCCAGACACCAGGGGAAGCCCGGCTGGCCGTCCTGGCAGTCGCCCCAGCCCTGGAACCGGCTGTAGCAGGCGGCGGGCCCCAGCGGGAGCGGGGCCTCGGGGTCGGGGGGGCGGTCGGCGTCAACGCTGCAGCCACTGAGTAGCCCAAGCGCGAGGACGGTGAAGGCGAGGGTGGGCCGCATGGGGCGCTCCAAGTCCGTGTCAGTGGGTGGACGGGCGCCCACCGCAGATCTAACCATCGATCCGGGCATCGGCAGGTGAGGTCATGTGATTGAGCCGCTCGGGCGGCCAGGGCGGCTGGGCGCCGATGCGCTCAGCTCAGTGGCGGCGCCGCCAACCGGCGACGGCCGCGCCACATGCACGGCGGGTCCACCGTCACCGGGGAGCCTCGGGGGGACGCTGGGCGCGCGCCCGGGCAGCCATGCGTTGGATCCATGGGCGCTCGGTCGGGCCCCCGGCGGGCTCGGCCTGACGGCATGCGGTGGTCCCCCGGGCGTCACGGGTCGGCCGACCGGTCGGACGCGCGCTCCGGGGCGGCCTGCTCACCGCGGGCGCCCGCTCGACCGCCCCCGCCACAGGTGACGCGCAGCGCGCTCTGCGACGGCGTGGATGAAGGGATCGGCGATCTCGTCATACTCGTAGGCGCCGTCGTTCAGCACGCCGTTGGCGTTCACGTAGATCACCACGGTGAGGAAGAACGCGCGCTTGGTGGCGTGCTCCACGACGTAGGCGTTCTCGATGCGGAAGCCGTAGGCCTTGCCGGCCTTGTTGTAGAGGTCGAAGCCCTCGTTGGGCAGCACCCGCAGCAGGCCGGGGCGGCTGGGCTTGAAGCGGTTGGGGTCGTAGCGGCTCTCGGGCAGCACGGGGTTCTTGGACTGGCCCGGGCGCTGCAACATGGCCTTCTTGAGCAGGGCGCGATCGCTGCGGTGCAGGCCCTTGAAGCCCGGCAGGCCCAGGTCGACGTCGGGGCGCAGCAAGAACACGAGCATGTTCTGCAGGTCCACCGTCGACATGCGGTTCTTCTCGACGAAGGACTTCGGGCCCTCGACGCGCTTGCGGTCGATGCGCTCCGCGACGCCGGCCTCGATGCCCTTGAGGGTCGTGGGGTTGAGCCGGTCCACGCCGTCGGTGTGGGCGGGCAGGGTGACCGTCTTGCGGGGGCCGCGCAGCTCGATGGCCGGGTGGCGGCGGTGCTCCGCCAGCGGCATCAGCCGCGAGAGGCGGTGCAGCACCAGGGTGTCGCGCAGGCCGGCGTCCCAGGCGATCTGGTTGACGGCGGTCTGCCCCGCGAAGTCGTAGAGGCGGTTGAAGGCGTAGTTGCTGCTGACGATGGCCATGCGGCGCACCAGCTGCCGCAGGGTGATGTGGCGGCCGTTGCGGTTGCTGGGATCGACGGTGTCGAGGCGCTCGCCCTCGAAGACCGGGTGGAAGGCCAGCGGGGTGTCGACGCTGAACCAGCGGTGGGCCTTGCCCAGGGTGCGGGCGCGCTGCAGCGCGGCCACGCCGGCCAGCAGCTTCATGGCGCTCGCGGGGTAGGTGTACTCGGCGTCCACGCGCCAGCCGTGGCGCACGAGCGTGGGCTTGCCCTTCGGGCCGCGCTTGACCTCGCTGAGCAGCACCTGCGCGCGGAAGGTCTCGGGGGCCGCGCGCACGGTGGCGAGGGCCGGATCGTCGCCGGCGAGCAGGGTGGGCAGGAGGCTGGTCTCGATGGGCGGCCCCGCCGCGGGCGGTGGGGCGTCGGCCCAGCCCAGCCCGGGCGCCAGCAGCAGCAGGCTCAGGCACGGCGCGAGTGAGGTGAGGCGGCGAGCGCCAGGCGGCGAGGGGGGGCGGGTGCGGTGTGCAGTCATCGCCCTCACCCTGCCAGGGGACGGCGGATCAGTCGATGCCGCAGACGGTGCGCAGCATGCGGGCCGCGATGCGGTAGGGGTCGGCGTTGGCGTTGGGGCGGCGATCCTCGAGGTAGCCGTAGCCCACCTCGCCCACGGCGCGGGGGATGCGGATGCTGGCGGTGCGGTCGGCCACGCCCCAGCGGAACTCGCGGTAGGAGCAGGTCTCGTGGTGGCCGGTGAGGCGCTCCTCGTACCGGTCGCCGTAGGTCTCGAGGTGGGCCTCGATGCGCTCGCTCATGGCCTTGCAGGCGGCCTCGATGTGCGCCATGCCGCCGGGCGCGCGCATGGCGGCCGTGGAGAAGTTGGTGTGCATGCCGGCGCCGTTCCAGTCGCCCTTGGCGGGCTTGGGATCGAAGCTGACCACCAGGTTGTACTTCTCGCTGGCGCGGTGAAGGATCCAGCGGGCCAGCCACACGTGGTCGCTGGTCTTGAGCGGGCCGCCGGCGCCGATCTGGAACTCGGCCTGGCCGGGCATGACCTCGAAGTTCACGCCGCTGATGAGCAGGCCGGCCTCGACGGCGGCCTCGAGGAAGTCCTCGTAGAGCGCGCGGCCGGCGATGTTCAGCGAGCCCACCGAGCAGTAGTAGGGGCCCTGGGGCCCGGGGTAGCCGTTGATGGGGAAGCCCGCGGGGCGACCCTCGATCTTGAACAGCGTGTACTCCTGCTCGAAGCCGAACCAGGAGTCGGTCTCGGCGCCGCCGGCCTCGAGGACCGTACGCAGGTCACCGCGGAAGTTGGTGCTGTGCACCTCGCCCTCGCCGGTGAAGACCTCGCACATGACCAGGTAGTGCCCGGGACGGAAGGGGTCGCGGCAGACGCTGGCCGGCTTGAGGATGATGTCGGAGTCGGCGCCCTCGGCCTGCTGCGTCGACGAGCCGTCGGCGCCCCACTCGGGGAACTCGCTGAGATCGACGGTGTCGAGATCGGCGACCTCGGTGCTCTTGGGCAGGGCGCTGTCGTGCAGGACGCGGGTCTTGCTGCGCAGCTCGGCGGTCGGCTGGGTGCCATCGACCCAGATGTACTCGGCGAGGATAGGCATGGATTCGACTCCCGGGTGGTGCGTGGGCAACTGGCGAAGCGGCGATGTTGAAGGAGGGGCGGGCGGGGGCGCAAGTGACGAAGCCGCAAAATGACGCGCCGCGCCATGCGGGGCGGGCCCTCGAAAATTTGCGGGCGGGGTGGGGAAAACCGCGAGGGTGGGTGGCCCCTGCGCCCGC
>JAUHVS010000208.1 GCA_030424955.1 bacterium
CAGGGGAGACCCGTAGAGCGCGTACGGCCCGACCGTCGAGACGACGACGTGTGTCGACTCGGCGAGCGACCGCAGCGCGCTCGCATCGGCCGCGTCGGCCACGACCCGATCGCATCGGGCGCCGGTCTCGGCGGCGGACCCGACGCTCGAGCCCTGCATGCTGGTGCGCGGCCTCTTCGATGGCACCGAGGCGGCGTGCCGCGAGGCGCAGATCCCGGCCGGTCAGCCGATCAGTCATGCCGTACCGTTCGACGTTCAGCCGCCGACCGGCCGGCGCCGGCCGCGGAGCAGCGCCACGCCCAGCTCGTGCAGCACCAGGCCCACGCCCTCCTCGGCGGCCAGCAGCTGCTCGGCGAGGCCGTCCATGCTGTCGAGCAGCCGGGCCTTCAGCCGGCGATCCGTCTCGCGCTGTGCCTCGGCGTACAGGGCCTTCAGGTGATCGGCCAGCGGCGCGCCCATGCGGGCGGCGTGGCCGTCCACCCAGGCCGCCTCCTGCCGCAGCTGGCGCGCAAAGTCGCTGAGGGGCTTGACCTCGGGCCGCCGCGCGGCCGCCGCGACCAGGGGCGGGCTGTCGAGGGGCGAGACGCCGGCGGACAGGTCGCGCAGCGCCGCCCCGTGGGCCTCGTCGAGCCGCACGGCCGCCGCGCGGGCGGGGGCGAACTGGCACAGGCGGCGCAGGGCCAGGGCCTCCAGCAGGAAGCGATCGGGCGCGATGAGATCGCTGTAAATCGGCGCGTCCAAGGCGAGCAGCAGGCCCAGCGTGCGCCGGGTGTCCCCCGCCCGGAAGTGGGCCCAGGCCATCTCGAGCAGCAGCTCGGGATCGCCGGGGGCCTCGGTCTGCAAGATGCGGAAGTGCTCGATGGCCTCGGGGAACCGGCCGGCGTGGACCGCAAGGCGCGCGAGGCTGCGGCGCACCGACAGGGCGAGATCGGGCGGCAGGCTGGCCGCCCGCGCCAGCAGCGCCTCGAGCTGCTCGGCGGCCGCGCCCAGCTCCCGCGCGGCGACCCGCTGCACCGCCTGCACATAGGCGGCGCGGGCCGCCCACTCGCTCTGGGGCGGGAGCGCGGCGAAGCGGGCGGTCGCCCAGTCGTCGAGCCCCTGGCGCACAGCGTGCAGGCCCTGCTGGTAGTCCACGAAGGCCTGCAGATCCCCCGGCAGGCCGGGCACGTCGGCCACGGCCAGGTAGCCGGTCAGCAGCGTGTCGGCGTCGTGGGGGCCGGCGGCCATGATCCGCTGCAGCCCTGAGATCGCGCCGGGCAGCAGCGCGGGGGCGCGGCGCTCCCGGGCGATGTCCAAAAACCACAGCGAGGCCGCGTAGCTCAGGCCCAGCTCCTCGGCGGCCAAGGCGAGCAGCCGCTGCGCGCGGTCGTAGCGCGGATCGTCCACGCTGCCCTCGCGCAGGTAGGCGTAGGCCGCGGCCATCGCCTCGAGCCCGCGCCCCGCCCGCTGGGCGGCGACGGCCGCGGCGAAGGCGTCGTCGCGGGCCTCGGGCACCGGCACGGCGCCGCAACCCGCCAGCGCCGCCGACAGCAGCAGGGAGAGCGCGCGTCGCATCAGATCGAGAACCCGAGCCCCAGCCACAGCTCGTCGTGGATGTCGTCCTCGGTGACGAACAGCAGCTCGCGCAGATCAAACCGCACGCTGAGCCAGTCTCCGGCGTACAGCCGCACGCCGACGCCGACGTTCACCACGGGCCGCCGGGAGCGGGTCAGCCACCCGTAGCCGCCACCGGCGACGGCGAAGAACTCGCCGAAGGTCAGGCTGTCGTTGAGCCACGCGCCCTTCCAGTACACCGGCTTGAACACCAGGTTGCTGGTGGCGAAGGCCTCGACGCGTTCGAAGGGGGTGGGCTGCAGATCGAAGGCCCGCAGCTCGGCGCGCAGATCGGTCTCGAGGGGGTAGCTGTAAGTGTACTGCACCGCCTCCCAGGCCCACAGGTCGTGGAAGTGCCACGTGTAGCCGCCGCTGAGGGTCAGCCCCTTCTCGAAGGCGTCCATGGGCAGCAGGCCGACGGCGAAGCTGAACTCGTGGGTGTCGACGTAGCGGCGGTTCTGCACCGCCATGCTGGGCAGCGCCTCGTCCTGGGCCCAGGCCCCGCAGGGCAGCGCCGCGCCCACCATCAGGGCCAGCGGCCAGAGCAGCCGGTTCATGCGTGACTCCGCCGTCGAGCAAACCGACGGCATTGTGCCCCTGCGGCCGCGCGACCGCCAGTGGCGGCGTCCGCGGGCGAGACCTCAGCGCCGCCAGGGCCAGGCGGTGTGCCCGCCGAGGCCGCACTGGGGGCACACGGCGTTGTGGGTGTCCCCGAAGGCGACCCACCACGCGCCGGTCGCCACGCAGGCGGCGGCGGCCAGGGGGACCGCGGCCAGCGAGCCCCAACGCCACGCGATCCCGGCCCCCAACGCCAGGGCAGCGGCCACGGCGCCCACGGCGGTGGGCGAGCTGCTGCCGCCCGTCCCCCGGCTGGCGCGGCGCCGGGCGCGGCGCACATCAAACGTTGTCTGGCAGCCGCGGCATCCCATGATGGCCCTGTCGGTTGAGGGGTGCAGGCCCATCAACGCGCTGCCCGGGATGCCGTATGCCCAGCCTGACCCCCACGCTGCCCTCGACCGCGCCGCCCGCCGCGGTGCCCGCGCCCGCAGCGCCGCCGCCGGACCGCCTGCTGGGCCTGCTGCTGGGCACGGCCCTGGGCGACGCCTTGGGCCTGCCCGCCGAGGGCATGAGCGCGGCGCAGATCCGCCGGCGCTGGGGCGCCGTGCGGCGCTTTCACCTGCTTGGCCCGTGGGGCGTCGTGAGCGACGACACCGAGCAGAGCGCCCTGCTCGTGCAGGCCGTGGCGCGGGTGGGGGCTGAGCCGGCTGCCCTCGCGCGGGCCTTCCGCCGCAGCCTCGTCGGCTGGATCTGGCGGCTGCCCTTCGGCGTCGGCCTGGGCACCCTGCGGGCCGGCCTGAAGCTGACGTTTGGGGCCTCGCAGGGCGTGCGCTCAGCGGGCAACGGCGCGGCCATGCGCGCGGCGCCCCTGGGCGTGCTCATCGACGACCCTGACGCGCGGGTGGCGGCCGGCCGGGCGGTGGCGCGGCTCACGCACACCGACGACCGGGCGGTTGAGGGCGCCCTGATGATGGCGGAGCTGGCCGCGGCGGCGCACACACCGCCCGCCGACGCCATCGCAGCGGCGAGCGGCGTCCTCACCCACCCGGACCTGCGCGCCGCGGTGGATCAAGCGCGCGCGCTGGCCTCGGCGACCCCGGACGAGGCCGTGGCGGCCCTCGGCCACACCGGCTACATCGTGCACACGCTGGGGCTTGTGGTGTGGGCGTGGCGCCGCTGGGCCGACGCTGCGCCCCTCGACGCCCTGTCCCAGGTCATCGCCCTGGGGGGCGACACCGACACGATCGCGGCGATGTTCGGCGCCCTGTACGGCGCGCGGCATGGCGCGGCGGCGCTGCCCGCCGAGGTCATCGCACGGCTGGCGCCGGGCCCCTTTGGCCTCAAGCACCTGCGCGCGCTGGCGGCCGCGGCCGAGGCGCGCGAGCGGCCCCCGCGCTGGGCGTGGCCGGTGGCGCTGCTGCGCAACCTGGCGCTCTACCCGGTGATCCTGGGCCACGGGCTGCGGCGCTTGATCCCGTGAGTCAGGGCGCCACGACCTCATCGAGCCAGCCGGCCACCCGGTCGATGGCGGAGGGCGCGGCGCCGAACATGCGCGTGCCGTGCGCCCCGTTGGGGTACTCGTCGAAGACCCAGGGGGCCGGCGCGCCCTCGATGAACCCCGCGCTCCACGCCCGCTCAGCGGTCGAGAAGACGAAGCGGATGGGCAGCGTGGCCCACGCCGCCCGGTGGTCGGCGAGGGCGTGCTGGTTCTCGGTGTAAGGCCCGCCCGTGAGCCACACCAGGGCCGCGGGCGGCGCGTCCGGGCCCGCGGCGACGGCGTGATCGAGGGTCGAGGTGGTGCCGTTGCTCGCGCCGACCAGCGCGACCCGATCAGCGGCCACGCCGCAGCCCTGCAGGAAGGCCCGCGCGGCCGCCGCGTCGAGCGCGCCGTTGGGGCCCTCGTAGGCCTCGCGGGCCACCCCCCCTGAGCCCCCTGCCCCGCGGCGGTCCACGTTCAGCACCGAGAACCCGCGGGCGGTCAGCGCCTCGATGAACGCGGCGGGGTAGTTCGCCCGGGTGTTGCTGGGCGGGATCATGTGCAGCAGCACGGCCCCGCGGCGGGCGCCCGCCACGGGATACAGATCTGCGGCGAGGCGCACGCCGTCGGCCGTCATCAGGGTCACCTCGCCGGCGGCGCAGGCCACGGCAGCGTCGATCGGGGCCGCGTCCTGCACAGGCGTGGCCCCGTCCATGACCGCGCCCGCGTCCACTGGCGCGCCCGCGTCCAGCGGGGCCCGGCCGTCGGCCGAGGCCTGCGCGTCCACCCCTGCGCCCGCGCCGCTGGCCACCTCGCCGTCCGCTGCGGACCGGGCCGCCCCGTCCGCCGTGTCTCCACAGCCCCAGCAGAGCCCTGTCAGGGCCAACACCCACAGTCGCCTCACGCACACCTCCTCGTCGCACCGTCACCCCAGCGGCCAGCATACGCGACCCCAGCGCGGCGGTTACGCCGCGCGGCGCACACGGGATCGTTGTGATGGGCGGGCCGACGACGGCAGGCTGGGGGTGGACGCAACGGGACCGATGGTAGGGACGCGATGGTGGGGCGGGCGTGGATCTGGGTGTGCGCGGGCCTGCTGCTGGGATGCGGCGGCGAGGAAGGCAGCGCAGGCGTTGAGGGCGAGGCCGACATGGGCGGGGCGATGGACGGGGGATCGCCCTTGGCCGACGGGGGCGCCGCGCCCGACGGCGGCCCGCCGGACGCGGGATCACCCGACCTGGGCCCCGCCCCCTTTGAGCCCGGGTTGATGGGCGCGTGGTCCGACGTGTACGGCGGTACGCACCACATCAGCGCCGATCACTGGTGGCTGATCGAAGATGGCGAGATCAACCTGCGCGCCGTGGTGGGCCACGGCGACGGCTACGTGATCCTGCTGAACGACGACCGCTTCTTCGAGGCCGGCGCCCGCAGCCGCCTCGACCTGCACCAGGCGCCCGACGGCACGTGGTGGACATGCATGAACACCCGCCTGCTGGGCCGCGCCGAGGACGGCAGCGACCGCCCCCCGTCGGACCCCAGCGATCCGGCCAACGGCGGCTGTGGAGGCGTGGGCGCCGAGCAGCCCTGGCTGGCCTTGCGCCCCACCACGCTGCCGGCGGCGCTGGCCATGGGGCGCCTGTCGGGGGCCGTCGACGCGACCCTCAGCTGGGCCGACTGGCAGATCGGGGCGGCCCACTTCACGCCGTGGTTCAGCTACGGCTGGGACAGCGGCTGGCTGATGGCCCGCAACGGCGCCGAGAACGCCGAGCACGGGGGCCGGTGGAGCCGCTTTGACTGGGTGAGCGAGGGCGATGGCCTGTGGCTGTGCCACAGCGTGCGGGACGCCGAGACCCCGCAGGGGGTGCGGGCGGCGGCGACCCCGGACCCCGCCGATCCGGCGAGCGGGGGGTGCGCAGGCGGCCCCTGGTGGCGGCTGACGCCGCGCTGACCGGGCTCAGCCGCCGATGACCTCGACGCCGCCCATGAACGGCCGCAGCGCCTCGGGCACGCGGATGGTGCCGTCGGCCTGCTGGTTGTTCTCGAGGATGGCGATCATGGCGCGGGGGATGCCCAGGCCGCTGCCGTTGAGGGTGTGCACCAGCTCGGGCTTGCCGCCGGCCTCGGCGCGGTAGCGGATCTTGGCCCGGCGGGCCTGGAAGTCCCACACGTTGCTGACCGAGCTGACCTCGAGCCACTCGCCGCAGCCGGCGGACCAGACCTCCAGGTCGTAGGTCTTGCGGGCGCCGAAGCCCAGATCGGCCGTGCACAGCGCCTTGACCCGGTAGGGCAGGCCGAGGCCGGCGCACGCCGCCTCGGCGTCGGCGCGCATCTTCTCGAGCTCGGCCTCGCTGTCCTCGGGCCGGACGAAGGCGTACATCTCGACCTTGTCGAACTGGTGCCCGCGCTTGATGCCGCGCACGTCCTTGCCGGCGCTCATCTTCTCGCGGCGGAAGCAGGGCGTGTAGGCGCAGTAGCGCAGCGGCAGGGCGTCGCCCTCGAGGATCTCGTCGCCGTGGAAGTTGGTGATCGGCACCTCGGCCGTGGGCACCAGCCACAGATCCTCTTCGTGATCGCGGTACAAGTTGTCAGCGAACTTGGGCAGCTGCCCGGACGCGAACAGCGTCTCGCCGCGCACCACGAAGGGCAGGTAGAGCTCGCGGTAGCCCCCGCGGCGGGTGTGCAGATCGAGCAGATAGAAGATGACCGCGCGCTGCAGGCGAGCGATGTCGTCGCGCAGCACATAGAAGCGGCTGCCCGACAGCTTCACGCCGCGCTCGAAGTCGATCTGGCCGAGATCGGTGCCGAGGGCCCAGTGGGGCTTGGGCTCAAAGTCGAAGGTGGGCCGCTCGCCGTGGGTGGCGATGACCACGTTGTCATCCTCGGTGGTGCCGCGGGGCACGTCGTCGGCCACCAAGTTGGGCAGCGCGGCCACGGCCGCCTGCGTCTCGGCCTCGAGGGTGCGCGAGAGCTCCTCGAGGCTCTGCAGCTCGCCCTTGAAGGCGGCCACCTGGGCCTTCAGCGCCTCGCGGGTGTCGGCGTCCTTGGCCTGCCCGATCTGCTTGCTCATCTGGCGACGATCGGCGCGCAGCGTCTCCATGCGGCCGATGGCCTCGCGGCGCCGCTCATCGAGGGCGATGACGGCGTCGATGTCGCCAGGATCGCCGCCGCGGCTCGCGTGGCTGGCGCGGAACACCTCGGGGTCGCGGCGCAGGGCCTTCAGATCGAGCATGGGGGGGCTCCTCTCAGATCGCGAAACGGCGGGAGCATGGCGGCGGCGCCGTCGGGGTGTCAACCGCACCGGGCTGGGGTCAGGTTGGCCCCACGGCCCAGGCCAGCAGAGCCGGCACGGCGGCCCCGGCGTCGTCGACGCGGTGCGTGAGGGCGGCCAGCCGATCGTGGGCTTCGGGCCGATCGCAGTCGAGGGCGCCCCACACAGCGCGGATCGCGGCGACGGCCACCGCCATCGGCCGGGTGTCGACGGTTGTGCCGCGGATCCCCGTCACCTGAACCAGCCAGGCGCCGCGTGCGCAGGACAGCGCGAGCCGGGCGCCCGTGGCCGCCGCCTCGGCCCAGGCCACCGGCACCGCGTCTGGCGGGAGCCCGTCGCCGGCTGGATCACAGCTGACCATGACAGCGCTGGGCCCGGGGATGCGGCGTGCGAGCACCTCGACCCATGCGTACGCCACGACCCCGCCCTGAGTGCCGAAGACCCGACAGGCGCCGCGGTGCGCGTCGGGGGCTGGCGGCGTGGGGGCGGGCGGGCTGGACGACATGGGCGACTCCTTCGCGACGGCGGGCAGCCCTAGCAGAGCACGGCCAGGCATGAAACCCACTCGGTGCCAGCGTCGGCTGGCCCGGCCCCCGGCCACCGCCCCGGGGACGAAAAGAGGCGGCTGTTCTCGCACCTTTAACTATACAAACGTTCAGCCTTTTGGTATCATTCGAGACCCTTCAATGGTCGCGGAGACACAGCATGCAGACCCTGCGCTCTACCCCCCGCATCAGCCTCCACAAGCTCGGTGAGTACCTGGGCGCGAGCCCTCGCCGCCGGCGCCGGATCCTGGCCGACCAGAAGTACCCGAGCCCGTATGCCGGCCTGCGCTACGCCCGAGCGCGGGCGGCGATCGTGGAACAGCTGGTGGGCGCGCAGGCCGATCAGCGCCTGGTGGAGGCCGCGCTGTTGGCCCTCTCGGCGCGCGACGATGGCAGCCGGTGGCAGCTGCAGGCCGATCTCGGCTGCATCGAGGCGCTGCTGGCGTGGCTCGACCTGCGCGGCTCGGTGGGTGGCCCGCGGCCGATGCGGTGGTCAGCGGGCGACAGCGCCCCGGCGCGGCTGGCCGTGCGCGGGGTCGAGATCAGCGTGCGCCCCGACCTGCACGTGCAGGGGGTCGACCGCCGTGGCCGCGCCACCTTGGGGGTGGTGACGTTGTACTTCAGCAAGCACCACCCGCTGGGCGCGCAGGGCGGCTTGCACGCCGCGACGGCCCTGCACCGCTGGGCGCAGGCGGTGCACCGCGGCCCGGTGAGCCCGCAGACCTGTCAGGTGGTTGACGTCTTCGCCAGGGCCGTGTGGGCGGCGCCGGCCCACCAGCAGCGGCGGTGGGCAGGCCTCGAGGTGGCGTGCGAAGAGATCGCGCAGCGGTGGGCGCAGCTGCCCGCTCCCTCGAGCGCGATGCTGGCGGCCTGACGGCAGCGGCACGGGACGACCGCATCGGTTGGCGCGCGCGCCCTCGGCGGTCTCAGGGGGGACGTTGGGGTCAGGTCCAACTCAGGGAGCCAAACCAACTGGCCTTGAAGGGCGTCTGGCGACCAAAACCACCCTGGACCTGCGGGAAGAGGGCATACGTCACCGCCTGCACGGGCGCGCTCGACGGCTTGAGATCGGGATCAACGCGGCCAGAACAGCCGCCTGATCAAGGGGTTACCCCACCATCCGGGTCATCCGGCGCCCCCCGGTCGCCGCGCCCGTAGC
>JAUHVS010000209.1 GCA_030424955.1 bacterium
CACCGGCTGCGGCAACGGCCAGGTCGTCGCGCCCGAGGTGTGCGACGACGGCAACGGCGCGGACGGCGACGGCTGCGACAGCAACTGCACCCCCACCGCCTGCGGCAACGGCGTGCTCACCGACGGCGAGGGCTGCGACGACGGCAACCTGGTGGACGGCGACGGCTGCAGCGCCGGCTGCGTGCTGGAGTTCGAGTGCGGCGACGGCGTCGTCGAGTCCATCGAGGTGTGCGACGACGGCAACGCCATCGAGGATGACGCCTGCGACAGCCTGTGCACCCCGGTGCGCTACACCCTGATCACGGGCCGCGCGCAGCTCGCCGCGGGCTTCGTCGCCGGCCAGCGCGACACCGTGGCGCTGACCCTCGAGACCGCCGGGGTGCTCGACGTGCGCACCGGCGACGGCGAGGGCGGCTGCCCCGTGAACGCCGACAGCCTCATCACGGTGTTCCCGGTGGTGGGCGGCGTGCGCGGCGACGCCATCGGGAGCGACGACGACGGTGGCGTGGGCCTGTGCTCGGCCTTCCGCGTGGCGGCCCTGCCGGCCGGCGACTACGAGATCGAGATCACCGGCTTCAACGACCGCGCGATCCCGAGCTACACCCTCGATGTCTACGCCGCGGGTGAGATCGCTGCCGGCGAGGACGGCGCGGGCGCCTTCGTGGCCCAGGGGTCTGACAGCTTCCAGGTCACCGTCGCGGCGCCCGACACCACGGTGTTCACCCGCGGCCAGACCGCCGAGAGCTGCCCCGCCGACACCCGCATCACCGTCTACGCGGTGAGCCCCGAGGGCGTGCGTGGTGCGCAGATCGGCTTTGACGACGACGGCGGCCCCGGCCTGTGCTCCCAGCTCGTGCTGGCTGAGCCCGGGCTCTACGAGGTGGTCGTCGACGGCTTCAACGGCCGCGCCATCGACGCCTACGCGCTGTCGGTGCGCGCCCCCGGCGCCTGCGGCGACGGCGTGCTGAACACCGGCGAGCAGTGCGACAACGGCGCCGACGTGCCCGGCGACTTCTGCGACGCGGCCTGCCAGCGCGAGCCCGGCTGCGGCAACGGCGTGGTGGACGCGGGCGAGACCTGCGACGACGGCAACCAGGCCGCGGGCGACGGCTGCGACGCCGCCTGCCAGCGCGAGCCCGTGTGCGGCGACGGCTTCGTGGACGGCCCCGAGGCCTGCGACGACGGCAACCTGGCCATCGGCGACGGCTGTGACGCGGCGTGCCAGTTCGAGCAGGCCTGCGGCAACGACGCCATCGAGGGCACCGAGGAGTGCGACGACGGCAACCTGGCCAACGGCGACGGCTGCGACGCCGCGTGTACGGCCGAGACCTTTGAGCTTCGGCGCGCCATCGAGACCCGGCGCAGCCAGGGCACAGCGCAGCGCGCCACCGACCGCTGGGACTTCACGGTGGACGGGGATGGTGGCGCGCTGGTGGCCGAGACGAGCGACGGCGCGGGCGCCTGCGTCGGCGTTTTGGACCCCTTCATGCAGCTGTTCGCCGTGGACGCCGCGGGCGCGCTGGGCGCGGAGATCGCATCCAACGATGATGGCGGCGTGGGCCTGTGCAGCCGCATCAGCCGGGGCGGCCTGGCGGCCGGCGACTACGCCGTGGTCGTCAGGGACCTGGCCAACCGCGCCATGCCGCCCTACACCCTGAGCACACGCCTGAGCCGTGACGTCAGCGACGGCGGCGACTTCCCGGGCGCCTTCCTCAGCCAGGGCGACGACCTGTTCGTGCTCGACGTGGCCGCCGACGGCGACGTGATCCTCGAGACCGGCGACGGCGCGGGCGGCTGCCCCGACGACACCCGCATGACCCTGTACCCGGTGGACGACGCCGGCGTGCGCGGGGCGCCGGTCTTCGACGACGACGGCGGCGTGGGCGTGTGCTCTCGTATCGCCCAGGGCCTGCTCGCTGGGCGCTACGAGATCGTCATCGACGGCTTCGGCGGCCGCGCCATCGACAGCTACGTGCTCCAGGTGCGCGTGCCCGGCGTGTGCGGCGACGGCGTGGTCGACCTGGGCGAGGCCTGCGATCCGGGGCCCGACGTGCCCGGCGACTTCTGCGACGCCGCCTGCCAGCGGCTGCCCGGCTGCGGCAACGGCGTCGTCGACCCCGGCGAGACCTGCGACGACGGCAACGCGGTGGGCGGCGACGGCTGCGACGCGGCCTGCACCGCCGAGGTGTTCGCCGTGCGCCAGGGCCGGGTCACCACCGACGACGTGGTGCCCGAGGGCGCCGGCGTCTTTGACGTGCACACCTTCACCGTCGACGGCCCGGGCACCCGCGTGAGCGCCACGCTGACGCAGCCCGGCGGCGCCTGCCTGCCCGCCAACGTGCAGCTCGCCCTGACCACCCTGGACGCCAACGGCCAGCCGGTGGTGCCGCCGTTGCTGGTGGCCGATCCCTGCGCGGTGCTCGACGTGGTGCTGGATGATCCGGGCGCCTACGCGGTGGGGCCCGTCAACCTGGGCGGGGCCGCCGCGGCCTACCGCCTCACCACCCGCATCGCCCGCGACATCGGGGGCGGCGGCGCCTTCGCCGGCGGCTTCGAGGCCCTGGGCGACGACCTGTACACCTTCACCCTGGCCGAGGCGCGCACCGTCACCCTCGAGACGGGCGACGGCGCCGGTGGCTGCCCGGGCGACACCACCCTGTTCGCCTACGCGGTGGACGCCAACGGCGCCCGGGGCGCGCAGGTCGGCGTCAACGACGACGGCGGCGTCGGCACCTGCTCGCTGATCAGCGTCGACCTCGAGCCGGGCGACTACGAGGTGCGCGTCGCCGGCTTCGGCGACCGGGCGATCGCGGGCTACACCCTCACCGCGACCGTCGAGTGGCCGCTGAACCCCGTGGACTACTGCCGCCTGCAGTTCCCGCTGGACGCCGAGGTGGCCGTCGGCGCCCCCTTCGACGCCTTCGGCGTGATCTTCGAGCCCGGGCTGACCGACCTGAGCCCCCAGGTGGACCCCACGCCGGCGATCCTGGCCCAGGCGGGCACCGGCCCCGTGGACAGCGTGCCCGTCGACAACCCCGACTGGACCTGGACCGACGCCGAGGCCAACCCGGGCTGGGACGGCGGCGCGACGGGTGATCCCAACGACCTCAACAACGACGAGTACCGCGTGGCCCTGACGCTGGCCGAGCCCGGCGCCTACGCGCTGGCCTTCCGGTTCAGCGCCGACGGCGGCCGCTCGTGGACGGTGTGTGACCGCGACGGCGGCGACTACGACCCCGCCCTGGCGGGCCTGGTGGTGGCGGCCGTGCCGGCCCGCGCCCCGCAGGCAGGCGAGCTGGTGATCACCGAGATCATGCAGAACCCGGCGGCGGTCACCGACGACAACGGCGAGTGGTTCGAGGTGTACAACGCGGCCGCCGATCCCCTGCAGCTCCAGGGCGTGGTCATCGCCGATGACCTCACCGCCAACGAGCGGTTCACCATCGACGTGGCCCTCGCGCTGGCCCCCGGCGACTACGCCGTCTTCGCCCGCCGCGGCGACGACGTGAACGGCGGGCTGGGCGCCGACTTCGTGTACGGCATCGCGATCTCGCTGGGCAACAGCGCGGACGGGCTGGTGCTGCTCAACGCGGACGGGGTCGAGATCGACCGCGTCGAGTGGGACGGCGGGCCGAACTTCCCCGACCCCAGCGGGGCGTCGATGCAGTTCGATGGCGACCTGGTGCCCGACGCGGCCGACAACGACGACTTCGTGTCGTGGTGTGAGGCGGACGTCGCCTCGGTCACGGGCGACCTGGCCACCCCCGGGGCCGCCAACACGGCCTGCCGGGTCGTGCCCTGACGCGGGCCCATCACCCGCCGCCGGGCTGACGCCGGCCGCGCGCTCAGCGGCCGGGGAAGCGCTCGGCCATGAAGGCCCGGTCGGCCTCGCCCAGCGCGGCGATGTCGGCCATGGCCTGGTCGGTGGCCTCGCGGTGCGCGGCGGGATCAGCCGCGCGGTCGTATAGCCCCGACAGGTCCAGCGGCGCCCCCACCCGCACCCGCACGGGGGTCCCGCGGCCGGACGCCCGCTCGCGCACCAGCTCCCCAAACGTCGGCGGCAGCCCCCCCACATACACGGGCACGATGGGCCGCTGCGCCTGCAGCGCGATGCGCCCCACCCCGGCCTTCGCCGGCAGGTACTGGTAGGGATCGGGGTTGGTGTTGCGGCGCCCCTCGGGGTGGATCGCCAGGATCGCCCGGGGATCGTCGCGCAGCACGTCGACGGCCAGCTCCACGGCGAGCTGGTTGAGGGTGCCGCTGCGGCTGTCGCGGAACACCGGCGGGTACATGGCGTGGCCACACACCGCCAGGTTCAGCGCGATGCCCAGCGGCCGCTCATAGAAGAAGGTGGTGCGCACGGGGCAGTACAGGTGCCGCGCCTTGGGGAAGTGGTGCCAAACCGCCAGCAGCACCGCGTACAGATCGAAGTACGAGCGGTGGTTCGCGGCGATGATGAAGCTCTGGCCGTCGGGCAGGTGGTCCATGCCGTGGGTGTGCAGCCGGTCGTCGACGGTCTTGCCCAGCACCGGCACCACGATCCCGCCCTGGTAGCGGGTGGCCACGCCCCGCACGAGGCGGCCCTGCGCCACGGCGCTGCCCAGCGTGCAGGCCGCGCGCTCGGTCCAGGTCATCGCGTTCCAGTACGGGCGGGCAGGCAAGGTCGGCATCAGCGCGTCTCCAAGAAGCCAGGTGGCCAGCTTGCCACACCTTGACGCAACGCGTCACGGCCAGGGCAGGGCGTCCTCGCGGGCCCGGGGCACCTGCACCCGCGCCCCGGTCTCGACGCACACTGCCGTCAGGCAGCGCCCCCACACACAGCCCGAGTCCAGCGCGCGCCAGCCCGGCCCCTGGATCGCGCCGATGGCCGCCCAGTGGCCGAACCAGACCGTGCGCGGCGGCCGGGCCACGGCGCTGAGCGCGAACCAGGGCTGGTGCCCGGGCGGCAGGTTCTCCAGGCCGTCCTTGTAGCCCAGGTTCAGGCGGCCATCGGGCCGCACCGCCCGCAGCAGCACGAGCCCGGCCAGGGTGTCGCGCTGGGTGGGATCGCGGCTGCCCGGGCGCGCCGCCTGCGCCCAGTCAGGGCCCCGCAGCTTCGCCTCGGCCGCCCGCGCCCGCGCCCGCGCCTCGGCCAGCGACCAGCGGGGATCGACGCCCCCGTGCACCAGCAGGTCATCCCCCGCCTCATGCAGCAGCGGCCGGTGGCGCAGCCAGTCGATCAGCCCGTCGCGATCCGGCGCGGTGAGCACGTCGTCCAGGGTGTCCCACTTGCCCGGCCCGCGCCCCTGCCCCACCCGGCTCAGCAGGTGCAGATCGTGGTTGCCCAGCACCGTGACCGCGGCGTCGCCCAGATCGCGCACGAGCCGCAGCACCCCCAGGTTGTCGGGGCCGCGGTTGACCAGATCCCCCACGAACCACAGGCGGTCGCGGCTGGGATCGAAGGCCACCTGGCGCAGCAGCGCGCGCAGGCTGGCGCCGCAGCCCTGCACGTCGCCGATGGCCCAGGTGCTCACGGCCGGAAGCAGTTCGCGAAGTCGCCGCGCAGGGTCAGCGCGCCCCCGTCGGGCAGGGTGCACGCCACGTCGAGCCGGCCCTCGACCCCCTCGATCTTGTGGGCGTCGCGGCCGTTGCCCGCCACCTGGCCGGTGAGCGTGGCGCACTCGGCGGCCCGCAGATCGGCCACCTCGCGGCCCGCGACCTCGACCCGCACCCGCACCGGGCTGCCCTGCTCATCGCTGTCCACCAGCACCCGCGGCGCGTTGCCCGGCAAGATGAAGTACACGCCCGGGAAGGGCCGCGCGTAGCCCCGCCCGTTGGCGCAGGCGGTGGCGGTGACCGGCCCCACGCTGCCCACGGTGGCCACCACCGTCAGCTCGGTGGTGTAGCGATCCCCCGCGAGCACCCAGGGCACCACCAGGGCGATCACCCCCACGGCGGCGGTCAAGACGATGGCGGCGAGCAGCGTGCGGTTCATGGCCTCCTCGGCAGACCTGGTCAGGCGCAGCGACCCGTCGGTGACACCCGCGCCCCAATGGGGCAGCGTAGCAGCCACCCGCCCCCCCCGGGCTACCCTGCCGACCCCAGATCGCGGAGGTCCCCATGCACCCTGGCCCCCTCACCGGCGTTCGCGTGCTCGAGCTTGGCCAGATCGTGGCCGGCCCCTTCGCCGGCGCCCTGCTCGGCTGGCTCGGCGCCGAGGTCGTCAAGGTGGAGCCGCCGGGCGGCGATGTGCTGCGGGGCTGGCGCACGCTGGACGCCGACGGCACGAGCCTGTGGTGGCGCAGCGTGGGCCGCAACAAGCGCTCGGTGGTCATCGACCTGCGCACGGCCGAAGGCCAGGATCTGGTGCGCGGGCTCGCGGCCGACAGCGACGTGCTCATCGAGAACTTCCGCCCCGGCACCCTCGAGGGCTGGGGCCTGTCGCCGGCCAGCCTGCAGGCCGCCCACCCCGACCTGATCGTGTGCCGGGTGAGCGGCTACGGCCAGACCGGCCCCTACGCCGACCGGCCGGGCTTCGCGAGCGTGTGCGAGGCCGTCGCCGGGCTGCGATCGGTCATCGGCACCGAGGCGGGCGAGGCCGTGCGCCCCAACCTGTCGCTGGGCGACACCCTGGCGGGCCTGCACGCCGCGCTGGGGATCCTCGCGGCGCTCTACCACCGGGACGCCCGCGGCGGCGCCGGCCAGGTGGTGGACGTCGCCATCACCGAGGCCGTGCTGGCGGTGCTCGAGGGCATGGTGCCCGAGGCCGCCCGCGGCGTCGTGCGCCAGCCCTCGGGCAGCAGCATCACCGGGGTCGCCCCCACCGGCACCTGGACCACCCGCGACGGGCGCGCGGTGGTCATCGGCGCCAACGGCGAGAGCATGTTCCGCCGACTCTGCGCGGCCATGGGCGCGCCCGAGCTGGGCGCGGATCCGCGCTTCGCCAACAACGCCCAGCGGGTGGCCCACCGCGCGCTGCTCGACGCCCACATCGCCGTGTGGGTGGGCCACCTGCCCTTCGCCGAGGTCGAGGCCGCCCTGCAGGCCGCGGGCGTGCCCTTCGGGCCCATCCAGGACGCCGCCGATCTGCTGGCCGATCCGCACTTCCAGGCCCGCGGTGTGTTCGAGACCGTCGACGTCGACGGCGCCCCGCTGCCCCTGGGCGCGCTGGCCCCGCGGCTCACGGCGACGCCGGGCCAGACCACCCACGGCGGGCCCGCGCTGGGCGCCGACACCGACGCCGTCCTCGGCGGGCGGCTGGCTCTCACCGCCGACCGGCTGGCGGCCCTGCGGGCGGCGGGCGTCATCGCCTGACCCCGCGCCGCCTTGGGGCGCTGGCGGCAGGCGTCGCTTGGCACCGGCCGCAGGCGCTGCCATGGTCAGCCCCATCCCTGCCACCGCTCGACGGAGTCCCCATGGCCGCGCCCCTGCCCCGCTGGGCCTTCGCCCTCGCCTTGACCGCCTTGGGCTGCGCGCCCGAGGGCGGCAGCGCCGATCCCGACCGCCCCGTCGCCGATGGCGCCGTCGAGGCCGACGGCAGCACGGCCGAGGATGGGGGGGTGGACCCTGCGCCCGACGCTGACCTGACGCTCGACGCCGACCTGGTGCCCGACGGCGACCTGGCGCCCGACGCCGCCGCCCCCGACGCCGCGGTGCTGCCCCCGGGCGCCCCGCCCCGCTGCCCCGAGGTGCAGGTCAACCCACCGCCCGGCGCGCTCGGCCTGGACCCCTTCTACACCCAGCACGTGGACGTGCGCGGCGTGCCCCTCATCGGCGGCCCCGACGTGCCCGAGGCCGCCTTCCGCGTCGCGGCCTATGTGTTGGAGCGCTTCCTGGCCGACCGCCCCTGCGTGCGGGTGAGCTGGCAGGCCGCGGGCATCCGCTTCGGCATCATGGGGCCCAACGACGTCACCACCGACATGCCCGAGTACAGCGACTTCTACGAGGCCTTCCCCGGCACCGACTGGGACACCCGCGGCCGCGGCTTCGGCGCCACCTGGGAGCGGCCGCTGACCACCGGTGACGTGGCCAACCTACTGCAATCACGGCAAGATCCGTGGTTCGGCGAGAACATCTTCCTGCACGAGGTGGCCCACTCCTTCTTCGAGTTCGGCGTCGAGGCCCAGCCCGACGGCCCGGCCGCCCGCGAGCGCCTGCAGGCCCTGTACGCCGACGCCATGGCGGCGGGCCGCTGGGCCGACACCTACGCGGCCACCAACGCCAACGAGTACTGGGCCGAGGCCGTGCAGAGCTACGCCAACAACAACTTGTCGGCGGACCCCCCCAACGGCGTCCACAACAGCGTCGACACCCGCGACGAGCTGTGGGCCTACGACCCCGACATGGCCGCCTTCATCGCCGCCCAGATCGGCGACAGCGAGTGGCCAGCCTATTGCGAGCCCGACGGCGCGGGGCCGGCCTGGGTGCCGCCGCCCATCCCGGCGGCCGAGTGCCCCCAGCGCGAGGCCTTCCCCCCCGACGTCGGGTGTGACCTCGCGGATCTGCGCTCCGCGCGCTCCGACGTGTCGGTGCCGCTGACCGTGATCAACCAGCGCCTGACGCCGCTGAGCCTGACCTGGGTCGACTTCGAGGGGCGGGCGCA
>JAUHVS010000210.1 GCA_030424955.1 bacterium
CGGGCGGGTGCGACATCCCCGTGGTGTACGACGTGGTCTGCGAGCCTGGGCTGCCCCAGTAGCCCTGCCAGGCCCGGCCGGCGGCGCCCCCTGCGACGGGGCGCCGCGCCGGCCGGCCTGATCGCCCACGCCCCGTGGGCGCCCCCCAGCGCGGCGCCCCCTCACGCCTCCCTGTTCAGCGGCCCCGCTTCGTTCGAAGATAGGGCACAGATCTGTTCTGTGAGGGGGACGCGCGATGCGCTGGGCTGAGCTGATGGTGTGGGGGGTGGTGTGTGTGGGCGCGGGGTGCGTGCCGGCCGGGGGCGGTGGCGGTGAGCCGGCCGACGCCGGCGCCGCGGCGGTCGACCTGGGTGGGGGGCTGCGGCTCGACGCGGCCCCGGCCCTGGCGGACGCGGCCCTCACGGACGGTGGGGTGGTGGACGGGGGCGCGGCGCCGGACGGCGCGCTCCCAGCCGCTGATCTGGGCCCGGACGCCGCGCCGCGGGCGGCCTGCGAGGACGGCGTCGACAATGACGGCGACGGGCAGGTGGACTTCCCCGCGGATCCCGGCTGCGACGCCAGCAGCGACGACGACGAGCAGGACCCGCCCACCGAGTGCGCCGACGGCCTCGACAACGACGGGGACGGGCGCATCGACGTGTACGACAGCGACTGCACGGGGCCGGATGACGCCGTGGAGCGTGGGCCCGATCGGGACACGGCCTGCGCCAACGGGCTGGACGACGACGCGGACGGCTGGATCGACTTCCCGGCCGATCCGGGCTGCGTCGCGGCGGGCCACAACAGCGAGGTGGATCCGTCGCCGGCCCCGGCCTGCGCCAACGGGATCGACGATGACGGCGACGGCGCCACGGACTACCCGGCCGATCCGGGGTGTGCGGGCCGCGGCGACGAGGCTGAGGTCGATCCGGCGGCGCTGCCGGCCTGCGCCAACGGGCTCGACGATGACGACAGCGGGGCCGCCGACTGGCCGGCCGATCCAGGCTGTGACGCCGCGGGCGATCCCACGGAGGTGGGGCCGTGTGGGCTGGGCGTCGAGGTCATCGATCTCAACGGCTGGCTGCAGGATCACGCCGCGTACGAGGGGGACCTGACCGGCCGCGCCGATCAGCTGCAGGGGGTGTGCGGTGGCGCAGCCGGGGGCGAGGTGGTGCTGCGCTACGTGGTGGACACCCCGCTGGACCGGCTGGTGTTCAGCACGCAGAACGACGGCACGGCCGCCCCGGTGGTGATGTACCTGCGGGCACCCTGCGCCGGGGCTGAGCTGGCCTGCGACCGCGGGGTCGACGGCGCGCCCGGCGTGGCCCTGACCCTCGAGGCCCCGGCGCCCGGCGCCTACTACGTGGTGGTGGACACGGGCAGCCGCATGGCCGTGGGGGGGTTCCGGCTCGAGGTGGACGCCCAGGCCCCGCCGGCGTGCCGCGATGGCGTGGACAGCGACGGGGACGGGGCGGTGGATCTGGCGGATCCCGGGTGTACCGATCCCGAGGACGCCGATGAGGCCGACCCCGATGAGCCGCCGGTGTGCAGCAACGGGCTGGATGATGATCAGGACGGCCTGGTGGACTACCCGGCCGACCCCGACTGCGTCGCGGCGGGCCACTTCGAGGAGGCGCCGCCGTGCGCCCTGGCCAGCCCCACGGTGCGGCTGGGTCAGGCGGGCGGCGACGTGGCGCTGGCCCCGCTGAACGGCCCGGGCGCGGCGCAGGGCACCTGCGAGCCCGGCCTGGGGGCCGAGACGGTGATCGTGCTGACGTTGACCGATCCCTCGGACGTGAGCCTGCAGCTGCTCGACGCCGCCGGCGCCCCGGTCGCGGTGGGGCTGCACGCCCGGGCCGACTGTGTGGACGCGGCGAGCGAGGTGGGCTGCCGCCGCGCGGCGGACCCGGCGCCGCTGAGCCTGCTGGCGCTGGATCGGGGCACCTGGTTCCTGTTCGCCGAGCAGGGGCCGGTGCCGCCGGCGGGGCCGCTGACGGCGCGGGTGACGGTGGTGTCGACCATCACCGAGTGCAACGACCTGCAAGACAACGACGGCGACGGGCTGGTGGATCTGGCCGACCCCGGCTGCACCGAGGGGCGCGACGAGAGCGAGCAAGACCCTGCGGTGCCGCCGGTGTGCAGCAACGGCCTGGACGACGACGGCGACGGGCAGGTGGACTGGCCCGACGACGCCGACTGCGTGGCGGCGGGCGGCGATGACGAGGCGCGGGCCAACTGCGAGAACAACCCGCTGTGGCAGCCGGTGAGCTGTGTCACCGCCGCGTGGGTCTGGAGCGACAGCCGCGACACCCTCGACCTGGCCGCCGCCAACGCGGCGCACACGCTGTTCACGGGCTGCAACCACGCGGGCGACAACCCCCAGGGCTTCTGCAGCCTGGATGGCACGGGCTGGGTGTCCACCGAGGCCTTCGTGATGGCCGAGTGCAACCAGCGCTGGTACCACATCGGCGGGCGGCACACCGGCAACTGCGGGGGCCACGACGGCGACACCGTGCGGCGGCTCGCCCTGGGCGTGGACGACTGCTACGACTACTGACGGGGCTGGGCGCCGGGCGCGCGGGGGGTCGCGGGGGGCGCGCGCCAGGGCCGGCTGAAGCAGGCCTGCAGGGCCGCGGCGGCCGGCTTGCCCCGCAGGCTGTAGCCGCTGTCGCGGGGCCCGCCGTGGCCAAACCAGTTCCAGGCGAAGAGCCCATCCACCACGCCCGCGTCGGCGAAGGCGTCGCAGAAGCCCCGCCACAGGCGGGCCTGCAGCGCGGGCTCTGCGTCTGCGGGGCCGCCGTCATCCCACGGGCGCTGCGCGGCGGTGGCGCGGGCCGGCCAGCCGATCTCGGTGAGGATGACCGGCTTGCCGTACCGCCGCAGCCGCCGCAGCGCCGCCCTCGGGGCCGCCCAGCTCGCGGCCAGGTCATTGATCTTCAACGGGAAGTAGCCGGTGACCCCCACCAGGTCGAGGGCGCCCCAGAAGGGCACCTGATCGAAGGCGTCCCAGTTGGCCGACCACGCGAGCTGCAGGCCCAGGGGGCGCAGGCCGGCGATGATGGCGCGCCAGCGGGTGGCGTCGGCCTGCAGGCTGTTGAGCTCGCTGCCCACCACCAGCCAGGCCGCGCCGTGGGCCCGCCCAGCCGTCGCGAGCGCGGTGAGCAGCCGGGTGTAGGTGGCGTACCAGGCGGCGCGGTCGGTGGGCGCGAGCTGCCCCCGCCAGACGGTGCCGGGGCGGTGCAGCAGGCGCACGATGGGCATCAGCCCCACCCGCAGGCCGCGGCGCCGGGCCTGGGCGATGGTGCGCTCGACCGTGGCCAGGGTGGGGGCGTGGCCCGGTCGCGCGGCGAGGTCGTGGCTGCGGGCGTCGGTCTGGTGCCAGGGGATGACCAGCAGCACATCGCTGGCGCCGCGGGCGGCCAGCTCGCCGAGCAGCGCGTCGTAGTCATAGGCCGGGTCGGTGGCGAACAGCCCCAGGGCGACACCCCGCCACACGGGGTCGGTGGGGGCCGGGGGCGGAGCCTTGCAGCCGGCGAGCCCGAGCAGGCCCAGCAGGCTCCACAGCCCCAGGGCGCGCCACAGCCCCAGCCACGGCCCCAGGCGACGCAGGGCCCGGGCGCTGCGCCCGCGGCGCGCCGACGGGCCGGTGGGCCTCACGGGATGCGCACGTAGGCGGTGAGCGGCAGGGCGTCGGCGGGCTGGAAGCCCAGGGCGGCGTACACCCCCCGCTGGGTGGGATCGCCGTCGGTGAGCAGCACCGCCCGCAGCCCGGGCGGACACACCTGCGCCATCAGGGCGCGGGCGAGGCCCTGTCGGCGGGCGGTCGGGTGCACGAGCAGGTCCTGCACGAAGCACACGGAGTGGCCGTCGCTGAGGGCCCGCGCGAGGCCCAGCCACACCCCGTCGGCGTGGGCGATGGCCACGTGGGTGGTGTGGGCGATGGCCCCGGCGAGGCGGGCCGGGTCGCGGGTGTAGCCGGTCCAGCCGACCGCGGCGTAGGGGGCCACGGCGCGCGCGACGGCGGCGGGCTGGCCGGCGGCGAGGGCCGCGCGGTGCCCGGCGCTCAGGGGCTCAATCTGGACGGCCGGCGCGGTGGACACGGGCACCTCTCTTGTTCGCAGGTCGTTGATGGGCGAAAGCTGGGGGAGCGTCAAGGCGGGGGGGCCGACATGCAGGCGGTGGACTGGGCGGTGGGGGCCCTGTACCTGGCGCTGGTGCTGGGCCTGGGGGCCGCGCTGGCCCGGCGGGCGAGCGCGTCCGCCGAGAGCTACCTGGTGGCTGGCCGCAGCCTGCCGTGGTGGGTCATCGGCCTGAGCGAGGTGGCGAGCGCGGCGGGCGCCGACGCCTTCTGGGTGCTGATCGTGTTCGAGGCCGGGCTGGTGGGCCTGCACCGCTTCTTCTGGATCACCGCGCTGGTGGGGTTCCCCATGGGGGTGCTGTGGGCGCGGTACTGGCGGCGGCTGGCGGTGCTGAGCCCCGGCGCCATCTACGAGGTGCGCTACGGCGGCCGGGCGGCGGGGCGGTTCCGGGCCTTCGCGGTCACCTACGGGGCGGTGTTCTCGAGCGCCCTGGTGCTGGGCTACGTGCTGCGCAGCTTCTCGCAGGTGATGGCGCCGTTCCTGGGCTGGGATGGCGACCTGGTGCTGGCGGTCTTCGCCGGGCTGTCGATGCTGTACACCATGGCGAGCGGGCTGCTGGGGGTGGCCTTCAGCGACGTGCCGCAGTTCGCGCTGCTGCTGCTCGGCCGGGCCTTGCTGGCCGGGGCCGTGCTCGCCGCGGCGGGTGGCTTCGACGCCATGCTCGACGGCGTGACGGCGGCGCGGGGCGCCGAGTTCCTGCAGCTCTGGCCGCCCGCCGAGGGCTACGGCAAGTGGTCGGTGGATCCCATGACCCTGCTGGCGCTGACCATCGCCGGGGGCTTCTCGGTGGCCGGCGTGCGCTCGGCCGACGTGCAGCGCTCCCTCGCGGCGCGCACGGAGCGGGACGCCGCGCTGGGTCAGGTGCTGAACGCCGTGCTCAGCCTGGCGGTGCGGGTGGCGCCGCTGATCGTCATCGGGCTGGGGGCCATCGCCCTGTCGCCCCAGGCCGACAGCGCCACGGTGTGGGCGGATCTGGTGCGCACCCACGCTGGCCCCGGGGTGCTGGGGCTGGTGCTGGTGGGGGTGGTGGCGGGCTACATGAGCACCATCGACACCTTCCTGAACTTCATGGTCGCCGGGCTGTTCAACGACGTGTACCGCCGGCACCTGCGGCCCGAGGCGTCGGCCCGCGAGCAGGTGTGGGTGTGTCGGCTGGGCACGGTGGGGATCACCCTGGTGGCCTGGGGCTGGGCGACGGCGCTGATCGGGCGCATCGACGCCGACTGGCTGAACTTCATCAACTCGGTGGTGGGGCTGTTCGTGCTGCCGCTGGGGCTGCTGCGCTGGGTGTGGTGGCGGCTGAACATCTGGGGCGAGGTCGCGGCGTTCGTCGTGGGCGTGCCCCTGGCGTGGGTGGTGTGGTTCCCCTTGGGTTTCAAAGAGTTGCCGTATTGGCAGGCCTTCGGCGTGCTGTTCCTTGGCGGCTGGGCGGTGATCCTGCTGGCGACCTGGCTGACCCGGCCCGAGCCCATGGCGGTGCTGGTGGCCTTCTACCGGGCGGCGCGGCCGCCGGGGCTGTGGGGGCCGGTGCGCGCCGAGCTGGGTGACGCCGAGCGGGCGGCCAGCGCGGGGGAGTTTCGGCGGGACCTGGCGGCGGCCGGCGCGGTGGCTGTGCTGGGCGTGGGGCTGGTGATGGCCCTGGGCGCCGTGTGGCTGCGGGGCTGGGGGCTGGTGGGGCTCGGGCTGGGCTGCGCCGGGATTGGCGGCTGGGGCTACCTGCACCTGAGCGCCCGCGCCGACGCCCAGCGGCCGGTGGCCCAGGCGGGAGACACGCCGTGAGCCGCTGGCCTGCCCACCCCCGCGTCGAGTCACCCCACCTGGCCCCCAACGGCACGCTGGAGGCGCTGTACTCGGCGGACCTGCCCAACCGCGAGACGGCGCACCGCGAGTTCGTGAGCGTGCCGGCCACCGACGGCCCGGTGTGGGGCCGGGTGTGTTGGGGCGATCTGTTGCCTGTGCAGCAGGTGTGGGTGCGCTTCCGGCCGGGCTGGCGGCCCACGGCGTGGCGGCTGGGGCTGTGTGGCGCCGACGGCGTGTGGCGCTGGCAGCCGGGCCCCACCGACGCGGACGGCGTGGCGGTGGCGACCCACGGCGCCCTCGCCCGCGGGGTGGCGGTGGCCATGGACCCGGAGGGCGGGCCGGCGGGGCAGCCGCCCGTGCTGCGCGTCGCCGCGCTGGCGCCGCAGATCGCCGGGGCGCCGGGCTCGCCCATCGAGGTCGAGCGGGACGGCGCGCGCCACGCGCCGCGGCTGCCCCTGGCCACCGACGGCAGCGGCTGGACCCACCTCGACATCGGCGACAGCGACGCGCTGTGGATCACGCCGCCGGGGCCTATCACCCGGCTCACGCTCACCCTGCGCCGCCTGGGCAGCAGCGGGGACGCCGACGCGGTGCGGCGCTGGCTGGGGCAGCCGGGGCCGGTCACCGCGGCCGGCGAGGCGGTGCCGGTCACCGTGCGGCTCGACACATCGGCGGCCGGCTGGCTGGCGGGGCGGGCGCGGGTGCACCTTCAGCTCGCGCACCCTGTGTCAGGGCCCCTGCGGCTGGTGGGCGCGCCCCGGCCCCGGGCGCTGTGGTTGGTGGGGCTGGGCTTTGAGCAGACCGTCGTGGGTGAGCCCCTGCCGCCGGCGCCGCCTGTCCCCGTGGACACCTCGGCTGCCTGCACGGCGCGCTTCGAGGCGGCGGGGCGCTGGACCCTGGCGGCGGCCGGGCAGGGGGCGGCCCCGGTGCACCACGCGCTGTCGCTGATGTGTCCGGGGGTGGCGCCCGCCGCGGGGGGCGCGGGGGACGGCCGGCTGGCGGTGCCCTGGCCCGGTGGGCACACCGCCGCGCTGCACCTGGGCTTCGCACAGGGCGGCGCCGCGCTGCCGGTGCCCACCCGCGCGCTGGACCCGCGATCGGGGTGCCTGCGGCAGCGGTGGCCCGGCGTGCAGGTGTCGGCCTGGGTCGACGCGGCCGCGCCGCCTGCGCTGTGTGTGCAGTGGGCCGCCCCGGCCGGCGGGCTGAGCATGGCCCTGGCGGCGGCCGAGGGCGGGCGGCCGCTGGCGCCCCGCTGGCGGGTCGAGCAGACGGCGCGGGGCACGGCGCTGTGGGCGGCGGACCGCTGCGTGCTGCAGGCGCCGGGGGGCGCCGAGATTGGCGTGGGGCCCGATGAGGTGCGGGTGCACCTGCCCGGCCGGGGCGGGCGGGTGTGGGTGGCCCTGACGGCCGCCGGCGTGCCGGCGGCGCCGCTCGGGATCGCGGCGCTGCGGGCCCGGGTGCGGGCGGCGCTGCCGGCGCGGGCCGAGGTGCGGCTGCCCGGGCCGTGGCAGGCGCGGCTCGAGGGGGCGCTGACCCAGGCCGCGGGCTTCGCCGTCGACGGGCGGCTGGCCTACGGGCGCTGGCCCAGCGTGTATCACGGCGATGTGTTCGGCCTGGAGGAAGACTATCTGGCCCAGGGGGTGGCGCAGTGGGGGGCCGCCGACACCGGGCTCGGCTGGCTGTGTGCCACCTACCTCACCGACACACACCTGGACCCGCGACACTACCTGTACGACCTGCGCGCGGGCCTGACGCCCTGGCAGGTGGCCCGCGCCCTGGCCCGGGCGGGCCGCGGGTGGGGCGATCTGTCCGCCGAGGCGCAGGGGCATCTGTTGGCGTGCGGCGCGTGGACCGTGGCCCAGTGTGCGCAGACCGCCGACGCCGACGGGCGCGTGGGGCCGGGCGGGGTGCGGGTGTTCCCCGGCTGCCTGCCCCGCACCCGGTACGGGGGCGATCTGGGCTTCCCCACCCAGAGCCTGTACCTGAGCGTCATCCACGCGGCGGGCCTGCGGGCCCTGGGGGCGCTGACGGGCGATGTGCAGTGGGCGCAGGCCGGGGACGCGCTGCTGGCGGCGAGCCGCGCGGCGCTGGCGGCGGTGGCGACCGCCGACACCCAGCCCCTGCACTCCGGCGGCGCCGATCCCGGGCAGTACCACCAGCTCATGGCGTGCGGGCTGCTGATGCCGGTGGAGGCGCTGCCCGACGCCGATCCCATCCTGCAGCGGCTGGACGCCCAGCTCGAGCGCGAGGGGCGGCTGTTCTGGGAGTTACCGCGGTTCGATGGCTGGGGCGCGGCGCCCGGCATCGATGGGGTGTACGCCCTGGGCTGGCTGCTGCGCGCGCTGCGGCAGGGGGATCGGCCGCGGTTCTGGCGGGGGCTGCTGGCGCTCAGCACCTGGGCCCGCGACGACGCCGTGGGGACCTGGCGCGAGGTGGGGCCGATCCGCACCGCGCCGCAGCCCCCCGAGCCCCTGGTGCCCGGGCGGCGGCTGAGCCAGAGCGAGCCCTGCTTGGGCAGCCTGGGCGTGTGGCTGCAGCTGGTGCGGCACGCCTTCGTGACCCCGCTGCTGGACGCCCGGGGGCAGGCCACGGGGGTGTTGCGGGTGGGGGCCGGGCTGCTGCCGGGCTGGTGGGATGCGCCCTGCGACTTGCTGGGCCTG